>DASYZR010000142.1 GCA_035945995.1 bacterium | reverse complement strand
GGCGAAGGATCCGGTGTGTGGGATGAGCGTCGACGAACGGAAAGCGTCGGCCACCTCCGAATACCGGGGACAGACGTACTACTTCTGCTCCAAGGGGTGCAAGGCGGCCTTCGACAAGGACCCCGAGAAATTCGTGAGCGAGAGGAAATCGTGATAGCTTACGGTCAGCGCTAGCGCCCTGCGGCGATCCCAGAGGTCCCCCTGGGTCATGCCAATTTTTGCGATGGCCTCGTCACGGCATGCGGTCATTAGTTGTTGAGTATTGTATAAGTAATGGAAAGAACACCCAAGCCAGCCTATGAGTGGCATACCGGTCGGGTGGTGCTCATCGGCGGCGCCGCGCATGCTAGCTCGCCCCTCATGGGACAGGGAGGCCGTACGGCCACGGAGGATGCGTGCGTGCTGGCCGAAGTGTTGCGGTCGGCGGCCACGGTGGAAAGGCCGCCTGCCATCCGAACGCCGCGTTGCGCGAACGAGGAGATCAGATGACCCACGGCGTGCGCCGCTAACGTTAACATAAGACGCAAGGGAGACCAATTTATCGGCCGCCCTTGCGTTCTCATGACCGATGCTCTGTAGCACCGCTATCGTAACGGCTTTGCTTCACTGCGCCTTGCTGGCACGTCTGCTGAGGAGGGCATCATGCGCTCTCAGCCTAGCTTGGGCACCGGGATCACGAACGGCTTTCCCTTCTGCCCCATGAACACTGCGACCCATTTCACGAGTGTCTTTCCCCGGTTGAGGTCCATGTGCCAGGTGTTGACCGGTTCCAGGTGGGCCGTCCCGGCCGGATAGGTCTTCTCACCATGCCCCTCGACGGCGAGGGTGAGAGTGCCGTCGAGCACGTAGGCGAATATCGGAACCGGATGGAGGTGGCGGTCGTGCTTTCCGCCCGGCGCAAGTTCGACGACGAACGCCGTGATTTCGTTCGGACCGGGGGGAAACTCAAGCGGCTGGCCCGTGTCGGTGGTCGAGCTCTTGAGCAGCGCCGCCGGTCTAAAGCCCACGTCTTCTGCGCGCGCCGGCTGCTCGCCGGCCTGAAGCAGAAACGGCAGCGCCGCCAGGGCCGCAGATCCGGCGCCGGCCCGCATCAAGAATGTCCGCCTGTCGATCTCCATCGGTCTGCCCTCCTCGGAGGATCACTCCGCTGGGTGGTCGAGCGCGGTCTGTCCGTCGGCGGCCCGTCAGAGGCGCCCCGCCACACCCGCATCGTAGGTCCTCCCCGCCCGACGCGCCAGTGTAAAAACAGAACTGGTCGCCGGCCCGGCGTTGTGAAAGAATCGGGCTATGGAACCCTACGGGCAATACTGTCCGGTTGCGCGGGCGATCGAAATCATCGCGGATCGTTGGACGCCGTTAATCATCCGGGAACTGCTGGCCGAGATTCATCGGTTCAACGATCTCGACCGCGGCCTCCCCGGCATTTCCCGGCCGCTCCTAGCGGAGCGTCTGCGGCGGCTCGAGCACGCCGGCATCGTCGAACGGCGGACCTCGTCCGACGGCGCAAACGCCGGATACTATCTGACTGGCGCCGGGAAGGAGCTCAGGGCGGTCATCCAGAGCCTGGGGGAGTGGGGCGCCAAGTGGGCGTTCGGAGATCCCAGGCCGGATGAACTTGATGCGGCGCTCCTCCTCTGGCGGATGCGCCGGCGCATCGACCTCGCGTTGGTGCCGCTTCGGCGTGTCGTGATCCGGTTCGACTTCCACGGGATGAAACGCCCCCGCCCCCACTGGCTGGTGATCGAGAAGCCCGAGGTCTCTCTGTGCCTGACGGATCCCGGCTTTGACACCGACCTGTACATCGGCGCCGATCTTACCGCGTTCTCTAAGGTCTGGCTTGGCCGGTCCACCTGGATTGAAGCGACGCGGGAAGGCCTGATTGAAGTCGACGGACCGCCAGCCCTGACCCGCGTCTTTCCCCGGTGGCTTCAGTGGAGCCCATTTGCGCCGGCCGTGCGAGAGGCGGCGGCGAGGGGGGCCGCGTCGTGACCGAGGCCGCGGCACGAAAGGCGCCACTGCAAGAGGCGCGCACGAACCCTGCCTCATGGGAGCTTGGGGCCGGCTTTCGCGGAGCCGTGCTCCGGCCTGGCGATGAGGGCTATGATGCGGCGCGCCGGATTTGGAACGGCGCCATTGACAGGCGTCCGGCCCTTATCGCCCGGTGCACTGGCGCCGCCGACGTCCTGAGCGCTGTGCGCGCGGCCCGGGAGCAGGGCGTGCTCACAGCGGTGCGGGGCGGCGGCCACAATGTCGCCGGGACGGCAACGTGCGACGGCGGTCTTGTGATCGACCTCTCGCCGATGAAGGGCATGCGTGTCGATCTCGTACGACGGACGGCGCGGGCCGAACCGGGGCTGCTCTGGGGGGAATTCGACCGCGAGACGCAGGCTTTTGGCCTCGCAGCACCCGGCGGCATCGTTACGCACACAGGAGTGGCCGGGCTCACGCTCGGCGGCGGGATCGGGTGGCTGATGCGCAAGCACGGGCTGACCTGCGACAATCTCGTGTCTGTCGATGTGGTGACCGCGGACGGGCGCCTGATCACCGCGAGCGACGAGAAGCAGGCGGAGCTCTTCTGGGGCATCCGGGGCGGGGGTGGGAACTTTGGCATCGTCACGTCGTTCGAATTCCGGCTCCATCCCGTGGGCCCCACCGTCCTCGCCGGCGTCGTGCTGTACACTGACGAGCAGGCGCGCGACGCGTTGCGCTTCTATCGCGACTTTGCCGCCGAGGCGCCGGACGAACTCACGACGATCGTCACGCTGAGGCATGCACCGCCGCTGCCGTTTGTCCCCGCCCGTCTCCACGGAACGCCGGTTCTCAGCATCGCCGTCTGTTACGCCGGACCCATCGGGGACGCTGAACGGGTGCTCGCGCCGCTGCGCGCGTTCGGTCCCCCGGCCATCGATGCGATCCGGCCGACACAATACACCGCGCACCAGGCGATGTTCGATGCGACGGTGCCGCACGGGCTCCACTACTATTGGAAGTCCCATGACTTGCCGGGTCTCAGGGATGAGACGATCGACGTGATGCTCGCTCACGGGTGGGCGGCTCAGTCCCGCCGTTCGTACACGATCCTGTTCCAGCTAGGCGGCGCCATCGCTCGGACCGCGGAGAACGCCACCGCGTATGGTGGGCGGGCGGCACAGTACAGCGTCAACATCAACGCGGTGTGCGAGGCCGCCGTCGGGTTCGAGGCCGAGGTCGCGTGGACGCGCAGATTCTCCGAAGCGATGCGCCCGCTGTCCACCGGCGGCGTGTATGTGAACTTTCTTGGCAACGAAGGGGAGGACCGCGTCAGAGCCGCGTACGGCGAAGATAAGTACGCGCGGCTGGTCGCGCTGAAGACCGCCTACGATCCCACTAATTTCTTTTGCCTAAATCAAAATATCAAGCCCACGCCTTCCCGTCATTCTCTGCCCGCTTAGAGCCTCTGCTACCCGGGATCGGTATGCTTGGTGTCCCGATTTCTCATCAGCATTGGATGGCTGGCTACGCCAGCTTAGCGTCTCCACGGGAGATCGGACGCAAAGATGCAGGACCACAGCAGGCGTTGTGACCCCCGGATCTTGCGGTACGACCGGCGGAGCATCTGACGGAGGTCCGCGAGATCAGCTGGGGCGCTGTTGGCCAAGCTGCGGTCGTCCTGCGCCCACACAAACTCCGCCGGGTTGAGTTCGGGAGGCGTCCTGCCTGCGCGAGGACGATGGCGCAGGCCAGTCCCGCCGGTCCGGCGCCGACGACCGTCACGGCCGGATCGCATCGCCGGCACGACGTCCTGTCACGTCGTCTTTTGTCACGGGGAGCCCCGACGATGATTCGTTGTCCCCTGTGCGTGTGCCCTGAACCTCCGCGGCGGGTGCCCGAACTGCTCGCGACGGCATCCCGGCCTATCTTCGACGAACCATTGACCACACGAGCCATCCGCCGAAGGCGACCGCGGCCACGAACGAGAGGTAGAAGAACGGCGCCGCGATGCGCGGCCAGAACGGCGGGTGGTAATACTGCATCAGTAGCCCGAGGCCGATGATCATTGCTCCAGTCAGGATGCTGAGGCTGAGCCGGTTCGCGACCCGCGACAGCTCGGGGTTCATAGGGGCGCATCCTCAACCTGGACCGAGTCCCTCGCACACGTCGTCCAGGCCCTATTGGCCGACTATGACAAGACCACACCGATCGTAGTGAAATGGCAGGAGACCGTGTTTACGCAGGCGTCAAGCAAACCTTAAGATCTCTTTAACGGTGCGACGGCGGTCCGCACAGCCAGGTCCTTGAGGAAAGACCCTTCTTGGTGACCGATCCCACTCTGCCCGCAATCTCGCAGATGAAATACAGTGGGATGATCAGCAAGAGCAGGATGATGATGAACTCGTATTTGAACGACGCTCCTGTCTGCATCGCTGTGATGATACTTGCGGCATCCACATCCGCCATCATGACAAGCCATGCCGGTCCGAACACCTTCCTCAGGTCGCGAAGGCGTAGGTCGGTCCACGGACGCATGAAGCGTGCGCCGCCCATGGTGTAGAACGATCCCTCGACCTCCTGGGACACTCGTCCTCTACCTCGAGCATAAGATCGATCCTGGCTATTCCCTCAGTTGATAACAAGAAGATGCGCGAACGACTATCGGGTGGAAACTGTCAAGACTATCAGGTCGAGACCGTATTGGGTGCGCGGACTTCATCCAGGAGAAGGAGCTCGACTAGGCGCCCCAGGCATGCCTTGCGGGACACGGCGCATGCTCGGGTCGCGGGTCGGTTATCCTGGGACCCCGACCACGACCGTAGTCCCGCGGCCGGGGCTCGACGCCACGGACAGGATGCCGCCCAGCAATCCCGCCCGTTCCTCCATCCCGACGATTCCCAAGCTCCCCTTCTCCACCAGTTGCGGGTGCGGGGGAAGAGCAAGTCCCCGACCGTCGTCTTGAACCCGCATTTCCACATGCTCGGGCTGGAAGCTGATGGCCACCCGAAGATTCGTCGCTCCGGCGTGCCGTTCCACGTTCACCACGGCCTCCTGCAGGATCCGAAACAACCCCAGTTCCATCTCCTTCGAGAGACGACGCTCGCTGCCGCCGATCTGCAGCTCGGTATGCAAGGGCGACCGGGCACTCACATCCGTGAGCACCCGACGGACCGCCGCCACGAGCCCAAGATCCTCCAGGCCCGTCGGCCGGAGCCCGCGCGCAAAGTTGCGGACCGTGGCGACCAGGTCTTCCGTCGCGACACGGGCCGCCTCGATCTTCTCGGCGGCGGCAGCGTTCGCGCGCCCGGCCAGATCTTCCGCTGTGTCCAGGTACCGCAACACGATGATGAGCGATTGAAGAACCTCGTCGTGCAATTCCTGGGCGATGCGCCGGCGTTCGTCTTCCTGAGCGCGCACGATGTGCCCGGCATAGGTCCGCAAGGCCTCACGGCGGTTGCGCTCTTGCGTCACGTCGCGCAGGAGCACCTGGATCTGCGCGTCCCCGCCATCGGCGGCAAGGACGGTGCTCAATGGTTCGATATAGACCGTCCGGCCGTCAGGCTGCGATAGGACGAGTTCTCGCTGCGTTCCCGACGACACCTCCAGCAGCCGCCGGGCCCCCGCTTCGCCGATGAGGCTCACCAGGGACGTCCCCGACAGGGCTCCGGCGGGGCGCCGAAGCATATCGGCGGCCGCCTTGTTGGCCTCCCGGACGATTCCGTCGCGGCCGAACACCACCACGGCCTCCGCCGAAGTCTCAAACAGACTCCGGTAGCGGCTTTCCGATCGTTGAAGCGCCAGAGTTGTGTTTTCGCACTGGCGGCGGGCCCGGACTTCCCGGTCCACCCGTTGCCCGACGAAGAGGGCGATCGCGTTGACGATGAGGAGTTGGAGGACGGTTCCCTCCAGTTGCGGGCCCCGATGCCACAACCACAGGTTCGGTAAGGATAGGACGGTGGACCACAGGGCGGTCAGAACAGAGCCGCGGAGCCCGAAGTTCAGCGCGGCGTAGCCGACGGGCAGCAGAAACAGGGCTTCCGGCACAAAGTAGAGGGCGGCATGCGAGTGGAGTTCATCTGTGCCCTCGATGAGCGCGTGCAGACCCGCCAGCGCGAGCACCAGCGCCTGCACCATCCAGAACCGCCGGTCGGCAAAGCGCTCGCGCTCCGCCGCGTACAGACCGCCAAGCCATCGAACCGCCGCCGGGGAGGCGCTCATCGCTCTTCATTCCTGAGGATCAGGGTGAACCAGTGATGGGCCGCCCCGTAGACCACCGCCGCGGTTCGCGAGGGCACGCCCAGCTTGGCCAGGATGGTGCTGAAATGCCCTTCCACCGTTCGAGTGCTGATCCCGAGTGCTTGGGCGATTTCCTTGTTGCGCATGCCTTGGGCGGCGAGTTCCAGGGTCTTCATTTCTCTCGGCGTCAATGCCTCGTGGAGTTCGTCGCCGCTCCGAGGCTGCCTGCGGGCCCACATCAGCGCAATCTTGCGGCCGATGTCGGGGTGGAGCACCGTGTCACCACGATGAACCCGCTGCACGGCGTCAGCCAGCTCGCTGGCCCGCACCGTCTTGAGCAGGTAACCGGCGGCGCCGGTCTCCATCGCCGCCAGCACGAAATCGTCGTCATCGTAGGCCGTCAGAATCAAACACTTGGTGGAGGGGGACGTTTCTTTTGCCTGCCGGGTGATCTCGATGCCGTTCAGGCCCGGCATGCGAATGTCGAGGATGGCGACGTCGGGCTTCAGACCGGCAATGAGATTGGAGACGGCCTCACCGTCCCCGGCCTCGCCCACCACCGCTAGGTCCGGGTGCTGTTCCAGCATGTGGCGGGTGCCTTCCCGGACGAGCGAGTGATCTTCGCCCAGCACGATTCGAATCATGGCAAACCCCCCGCTTGCTCTGTTTCCAGTGTACCGTCTCTGATCCTCTGCCGAAGCCGCAAGACCACGGTCTGCGCGCAGGTATTTTCGCGTGGATTGAGCTCCGGGGTCCCCCGCTTTCTGCTGCGGGGCGCGGAGCCTATGCTTCAAAGGGGCCACGTCCAACGGGATTCAGCCGCCGGGACGAGTGCGAGGGGGGAATGGGGATGCGATCGATTATGCCGGTCACGATGATCATCGCGGCCCTGGCGTTCGGGCTGGTGGCGCCGGCGGTGGCCCAACCGTTCGCGGACGTGCCCACGAACCATTGGGCCTACGACGCGGTCGCCGAGCTGGCCGCCAAGGGTCTGGTCGAGGGGTACCCGGACGGGACGTTCAAGGGCGACCGGGCGATGACGCGGTACGAGATGGCGATGGTCGTCGCGCGGCTCCTGTCGCGGATCGAGGCGATCCAAATTCCCGGACCGCAAACGCCGGAGGTCACGAAGGCCGACCTCGAGACGATCCAGCGGTTGGTGAACGAATTTCGGGCGGAACTGACGGCGCTGGGCGTCCGGGTGACGACGATCGAAAGTGAGCTCAACGCGATCAAGTCGAAGCTGGATAACGTGCGGGTGAGCGGCGCCTTTCGGTTCCGCTACGATGCCGCGCGCGTGGCCACCGGGCCTTCCCTGAACGGCGGGTTGGCCGCCTCCGTCGGCGCCGGCAGATCCGCCGTGACCCCCCAGGCGCGGGAGGCCTTCAAGCTGGCGTTCGATGCCAGCGTAGCGCCGGAAGTCCATGTGATCGCGTCCCTGCTGAGTAACGGGACCGGGGGCGCGTATGCCGTCTTCAATAGCGCGAGCACCGGGGCGGCCAGCCCGTGGGTCCAGACCGCCATCGACAACCTGTTCTTCGATTGGAAGAACGCGTTCGGGTGGCCGGTGGAGATTTGGCTGGGCCGGTTCGGGGGCACGGAACTGGGCACCACGTACCCGGTGCAGTTCGGGCCGTTCGGCCTGCTCATGAACACCGGGGGCGACACGTGGGAAGACTCGACGGCCGACAGTGCCGTGAACGTCGTGGACGGCCTGCGCGTCGCCGGCGCGGCCAACGTCCTCCGAGGGTTGCAGTGGCAGGCGGTCATCGCCCGGGTCACCGGGAACACCGGCGCGCAGACGTACTTCTCCGGCGAAGACGCTTACGGCGTGGACGCGAACGTCGGCGTCATGCCGGGGCTACGGCTCGGCGCGTACTACGTCGGCAACAATATCACCAACCCGGCCGGGATCGCCGCCGCGGCGGCGCCGGCCGACCTGGGTGCGCGGTGGCACCTGTACGGCCCGGGCGGCGGGTCGCTCAACCCCGCCACGCCCAATTGCCCGGCGAACGCGGCGGGCACCGGCATCCAGTGCCCGGCCGCGGGCAGCGGGGGCGGCGGGTACGTGAACTGGGACATCGCGATGGGGATCCACCTCGACGGCGAGTACGCGCAGTGGAACGACGCGGTCCATGGGACCTCCGACAGCGGGTGGCAGGCGAACGTGACCTGCGACCTCGACAAGCTGCTGCACGCGCACGGCCTGTCGCTCCTGACCGGGTATGTCAACTACGGCCAGAACTTCTACCCGCCGTACGGCGCGGCCGAGGCCGATTTCCCGATGGCCGATGTGCTCTATCCCGGCAACGCGCAGGGCTTCACCGCGCAACTGATGTTTAATCCGACCGACAAGTGGACGATCTACGGCACCTTTGTCGGCGGCAACAATATCTCCAACAGCCAGAGTCTGACCGAGTGGGAAGCCGGGGTCGGGTACGCATTCGCGCCCAACGCCAAGATCACGTTCCTTGCCCGTGACCTGCGGACCGGCGGGGTCGAGCAGTTACAGCTGTACCGAGCGCAGTTGGACTACCAGTTCTGAGATCGGGTGCCGCTTTCGAGCGAGCGCCCGATGCCCAATGCACTGGCCGCCCGATGGCCCGCAAATCACCGGCCCCATACGATGGGGAGCAAGGATCCAGGGGCGGGGAGGGAGTGGGGAGGATGAGGATGCCTCGGGGATACTGGACGACGCTTATCGTGCTGGCGGTGGGGGTGACGATCCCGGTCATTGGCCCCGGAGCCGTGCCGGGCCCGTTCCAGGCGGCCGGGGCGCCGGCTCTGGCCGCGGCAGCGCACACGGTTGAGTTGACGGTTGTCGCCGGTCAGAAGAACGTGGAACTCGGCTTCAACGGATACCATAAGGGCGGCATGACGGTGACGGTCCCCGCCGGCTGGCAAGTCGTCGTGCACTTCGAGAACGTGGGCATGGCCCCCCATAGTCTGGTCGTGCTGCCGGCCGGTACGGGTCAGGTGGCGGCGCCGTCGACGACCCCCGTGTTCGCCGGTGCGGCGACCAAGGATCCCGCGGCGGGGCTCTCCAAGGGCGGTAAGCAGACGTTCACGTTCGAGGCGAGCAAGTCCGGGACGTACGACGTTGTCTGTGCCGTACCGGGACACGCGATGGCCGGCCAGTGGTTCACGTTGGTGGTCTCTTCCACGGCCGAGGCGCCCAGCGTCACGCCCGCGGGCGCAATGATGATGGCAACAAAGTAGACTCCGCGCGCCATGGCTCGGGTGTCACGCCGGACGAGGGACGCTCGCGAGAGCGCGCGAGGCGAGGAGGATGATGAACATGACTCGAGGCATGGTGACGCGTTGGCGCGTCCTGAGCGCGGTGGTCGGGCTGTTCGCCGGTGTGCTGTTGCTTGCCGGGGTCGCCCCAGCCGCCACTCCGGCCCCGGCCCCAACGGTGCAGGAGGTCAAGGTGTATCTCTTCCCGGACAGCAGCCAGATGATCAAGGGTCCGGACGGCAGGACCCACGACGCATTCGTGCCGTACAGCTTCGTCCTGCATGCCGGTACGCCCGTGCGGTTCACCATCATCAACTATGACGACATGCCGCATACGATGACTGCGCCGGACCTGGACTTGAACATCATGCTCAAGCCCGGGCTCGATCTCTCCAACGGGAACATCACCCCCGGGATCACGACGTATACATTCACGCCCTCCAAGAAGGGCACGTTCCGGTGGTCCTGCGTCATCCCATGCGATACGGGGAATGCTGGATGGGCCATGGCGGTTGAAGGTGCCGGGTTGGGTCGGATCGGCTATCAGGCCGGGTACATCGATGTAATCTGACGCCTGCTTCGGGCCTGGGCGCGCCGGCGGGGATCGATCTCACAGCCGCGCCCAGGCCGTGCGTTGCAGGTTCGCCTACCCGTCCCTACGATCTCCGTCATTTCCACGCGACCTTCCTGGTGGCCGAGGGGATCGATTACCGCACGGTGGGGGACGGGCTCGGTCATAAGTCGGCGTCGTTCACGCTCTCGCGCTACGTCCACGCGAGCGCGAGGGGCCGGCAGCGGGCCGCGGACGCTGCTAATAAATTGTTGACGAAATCGCGCGAGTTCAAGGGTGAGCGCGCTTCCGGAAACGTTGTGACCGACCCGAGACATAGGTAACAGGTTGTACCGGACACATGGGTAACACCTCCTCCCTCTGAAAGGGGGGGAGCGATGCCCTGGAAGGAGTGTTCGGTGATGGACGAACGACTGCGGTTTGTCGCGCGCCGGCTGGCCG
>DASYZR010000141.1 GCA_035945995.1 bacterium | reverse complement strand
ATCCTGCTGCAGGACACGGGACTGATCAACCAGACGCTCCAAGGACTCGGCCTGCGCCCGCTGCCGCTCATGTACAACGACCTCGGGGTGACGATCGGGCTCGTGCACGTCTTCATTCCCTTCATGGTGCTGGCGATCACCGGACCGATCCGGAGCGTCGATCCGGAGATCGAGCTCGCCGCGCGCTCGCTCGGCGCGGGGTTCTGGCGGACCTTCTGGCGGGTCACCTTCCCCTTGAGCCTGCCGGGCGTCGCCGCGGGGACGATCCTGGTCTTCGTGCTGACCATCAGCTCCTACGTGATCCCGTCGCTCCTCGGCGGCTTCAAGGTGCTGACCGTGCCGATCCTCGTGATCCGGACGATCACCGAGCTCTTCAACTGGCCCGGCGGCAGCGCGTTCGCGATCGTGTTCTTCGTGATCACAATCGCCGTCCTGTGGACCTACCTGCGCGCGCTCGGCCGGGCGGCGCACCCGGCGGCCTGACGCATGGTCCGGCGCGGCGAACGGCTGTGGCTGACCGGCATCACGGTGCTGCTCTACGTCTTTCTGCTCGCCCCCGTCGTGATCGTCGTGATCGCGGCCCTCAACTCCGGCGCCTATCTCCGCTTCCCGCCCGAGGGGCTGTCGCTCCGCTGGTTCGCGGCGTTCGCGCACAACCGCACGCTCGTGCGCTCGTTCAAGTTCAGCCTCGAGCTGGCGGCGATCGTCACCGTCGTCGCGACGGCGATCGGGACGATGGCGAGCCTGTGGCTGGTCCGCTTCTCCGGCCGGTTCCGGACG
Organism: bacterium; assembly: GCA_035945995.1. Lineage (NCBI taxonomy): Bacteria > bacterium. The sequence goes on along the minus strand of DASYZR010000141.1, from coordinate 42,033 downwards.
GCGATGCGTCTTCTCATGATCGCGCCGATCGCCGTCCCGGGCATCCTGACCGGGATCGCGCTCCTCATCTACTTCTATGCGATCGGGTGGGGCAAAGGGGGCGGCCTCGCGCAGCTCGTCGTCGGCCACACGCTGATCTGCATCCCCTACGTGGTGCTGATCGTAAGCGCCGTGCTCGTCCGGTTCGACCGGACCCTCGAGGAGGCGGCGCGCAACCTCGGCGCGGGGCCGCTCGCCACGTTCCGCCGGGTGACGCTGCCCCTCATCAAGGGCGCGGTGATCTCGGGGGCGATCTTTGCGTTTGTGACGAGTTACGACGAATTCAACATCTCGCTGCTGCTGCACGGCATCCGGCGGGTGCCGCTGCCGATCGAACTGTTCGATTATCTGCGGTTCTCGTTCGACCCCACGCTCGCGGTCGCCGGCACCATCAGCATCGCGATGGCGGTGGCCGTCGTACTGATCACGGAGCGGCTCGTCGGGCTGGAGGCGCTGTACTTGGGCTAGCCGCGGCGCCGAATCGCGCCGCGGCCCGCGCTTTCGCCTTGGCGGCCTCGTCTGCTCGATTCTTCGGCGGCGCGTTGGTGTCGAGCGACCCGAGCAGACGGCCCGCGATGCCGGCGATGTCATCCACCGCCGCCAGGAAGGCGCCTTCGTTGGCCTTCGACGGCTTCGCAAACCCGCTGATCTTTCTGACGAACTGGAGCGACGCGGCGCGAATCTCCTCGGCCGTCGCGGGTGGACGGTAGTTGAAGAGCGTCTTGATGTTTCTGCACATCTCAGGTTCCCTCGCGAATTCGACGTGCCGGCGCGGCGTGAAGGACGGGGATCGGCGCTAGCGCACGCGTGAGGCTTCCGATGACACGGCGCCTGCCGCGCCGAGGAACAGCGCCTCGAAATCCGGCCGGCCCAGCAGGTCCCCGGACCGGCCCTCCAGCCGGTTGGCACCTGAGACGAGGACCATCGTCCAGTCGGCGATCTGCATCGCCGCCCTCGCCCGCTGCTCGACGAGCAGCACGGCCTTGCCGGCTTCGGCCAGCCCGCGGATGCGCTCCCGCAGCAGCGCGTCGGCCAGCTGGGGCGACAGGTTCGCGGTGGGCTCATCGAGGATGAGGACGCGGGGGTCCAGCATCAATACGCGCGCGATCGCGAGCATTTTCCGCTCGCCGCCGCTCAGCTTGTCGGCCCGCCGCCGGAGCATCCCGCCGAGCCGCGGGAACACGGCGCAGACCTCGCCGATCCGCCGCGTGACGGCGGCCGGGGCGAGCAAGAAGCCGCCCATCTCGAGATTCTCGTGCACGGTCAGCGGCTCGAAGATATCCCCGATCTGCGGGACGTAGCCGACGCCGAGCCGGGCGAGGGCCTCCGGGGCGGCGTTGGTCACGTCCTCGGAGCCGAGCCGCACGCCGCCCTGCGTGACGCGCAGGATGCCGACCATCGCCTTGAGCAGCGTGCTCTTCCCGGCCCCGTTCGGGCCGATCACGGCCACGATCTCCCCCGCCCCCACGCTCAGGCTGACCCCGCGAATCACGGGCACCGGGCCGTAGCCCGCGGTCACGCCGTCGGCGACGAAATACGGCGCGGGGCGCCGCGGGTCAGCCGGCAATGTAGGCCTCGACTACCTCGCGCTGCCCGCGAAGCGCGGTCATGGATCCCCGGCCGATGACGCGGCCCTGGGCCATGACGATCACCGGGTCGCACAGGCGATCGACCATCGAGAGCTCGTGCTCGACCATCAGGATGGCGAGCCCCTCGTCGCGGAGCCCCTCGAGGGCCGACGCGATCTCATCGACGACGGAGGGGTGCACCCCGGCCATGGGCTCGTCGAGCAGGAGCACCCGGGGCCGGAGCATCAACGCCCGCATGATCTCGACCAGGCGCCGCTGCCCTCCGCTCAGGCTGCCCCCGTACTGCGACTCCGCGGCGCCCATCCGGAATCGCTCGAGCAGCGCCCGCGCCTGCTCGACCAGCCGGGCCTCGGCGGGCCACCAGAACGGCCGGCCGCGCAGCGCGCCGAGGAGCGTGTCGCCCGGGTGCCCGGGCACGGCGACGAGCAGGTTCTCCAGGACGGTGAGTTGGGCGAATTCCGACGACAGCTGGAAGGTGCGGACCAACCCCCGCTGCGCGCGCCGGAAGGCGGGCAGATGCGTAACGTCCTGGCCGTCCAGGAGGACGCGTCCGCCAGACGCCGGCAGCGTGCCGGCCAGGACCGCCAGCAGCGTGGACTTGCCCGCGCCGTTCGGGCCGATGAGCCCCGTGAGCCGCCCCGGATACAAGTCCAGGGATACGCCGTCCACCGCCCGCAGGCCCTCGAAGTGCCGCGCGATATTCTCCGCGCGCAGCAGCGGCAGCGAGGGATCGGCAGCGACGCGGCCGCCGGACGAGGCCGCCGCGGGCCGCGGGGCTGGGGAAGGTCCCGCCGGGTGATCGTCCGGCAGCAGCCGCCGCGGGAAGACCCGCCGCCGCTCCGGCAGCGTGCCGCTCGGGCGGAACCACAGGAACCCCACGATCAACAGTCCGATGGCCACGCGCTGCATGGCGGGGATGAACCCCGGGGGACCGATCTGCGGGATGAACCGCGTGGCTTCCTCGAACGCGACCGGCACCAGGAGCGCGCCCAGCAGCGCGCCGAGGTTGTTGCCCCGCCCGCCGACGATCAGGGCGGCAAACAGGACGATCGTCTCCGGATAGAGCCAGGTAGCCGGCGCCCACACCCCGATGTACCCGACGAGGATCGCGCCGCTCAACCCGGCGAGCACCCCGCCGACGACGAACATCACCATCTTGAGGAGCACGAGATTCTTGCCGAGCGACGCCGCCGCCAACTCGCGCTCGCGCATCGCCCGCAGCGTCCGGCCGTAGGGGGAATTGACGATCCGCTCCGCGACGACGTAGGCCGCGGCGCATCCCAGCACGGTGAGCGTGACATAGAGCCACTGATACCCGATCGTCTTCGTGTCGATCAGGCCCGTCAGCGGGGGCGGCACGAGGGCCAGCCCCGCGGCGCCGTTCAGGAACGGCCGGGCGTTGGTGATCACGGTATTGGCGATGACCGAGATGACGAGCAGGGCGATGGCCTGGTAGTCACTGCGCAGCCGGCGCAGCACCACGAGACCGATGGGGATCGCGAGGAGCCCCCCGACGACGGCGGCGCCCAGCCACGGCAGCGGAAACGCCAGCCCCCAGCCGCCGACGTACTGCTGGAACGTGCCCGCCGCGGGCGGCATCGACATCACCGCGGCGGTATAGGCGCCGGCGGCCTGGAAGATGATGAACCCGAAGTTCACCAGGCCCGAGACGCCGAACTGAAGATTCAGGCCGAGACACGCTATGACGTCCACGCCGGCGTACACGAGCAGCGTCGTGGCGTAGTAGAGCTGGCCGGCGTCCATCAGCCCGCGGACCCGAGCGCGCCGATTTTCGAGAGCAGGCCCTGCGGGCGCAGGATCATCACCGCCACCAGCACGGTGAAGGCCACGACCTCCTTGTACTGCGGCGAGAGCGCGGCCGCGCTCAGCTCGGTCATCTCGCCGATCACCACCGCCCCCAACATGGCCCCGTAGGGCTGTCCGGCGCCGCCCAGGACGGCGGCCGCCAGGATCACGATCAGGTACGTGGCGCCGTCACTCACGCCGAACGACCCGGAGTTGATCGCGGCCACCGTGCCCGCCAGCCCGCACAGCGCGCCGGTGATGATCCAGACGAGATCGATGATCCGCGCGGTGGGAATGCCGCAATTGCGGGCCAGCGTCGCGTTGGCCGCCGTGGCGCGCATCGCCTTGCCCAGGCGCGTGAACGTCAGCAGGGCGTGCACCGCGGCCATGGCTGCCACGGCGATGAGGATGACCACCACCTGGACCCGGGTCAGAATCAGCCCGCCCGCCCTGACGGCCACCGCGTCGGCCGCCGCGTACGACACGTTGTCGGGGCCGACGGCGGCGAGGAGCACGTTGCTCACCATCAGCCCGGCCGCGAGGGTCACGATCACCATCCCGATATGGGAGGTGCCGCGGCGCTGGAACGGCGCGTAGAGCGACCGGTTCAGGACGAGCGAGAGGGCCGCGCCGAAGACCACCGCCACCACCAGACCGAGCCAGATGTTGACCCCGGCCTGGTTCAGTCCGTACGCGACGAACGCCGACGAGATCATGACCTCGCCGAAGGCGAGGTTGATCAGGTTCGTAATCCCAAACTGCATGGTGAACCCCACCGCGGCGATCGCGATCACCGCGGTGCTCACCAGGCCGAAGCCGAAGGCAGCCGCGTAGATGCTCAACGGGTCGCGTCTCCCCCGTGCCGCGGCGGGTCCCCGGACCCGGGACCCGCCGGCCTACCCGGGACCGCGCCGGCCGCCGTCGCCGCGCGCGCTCCCGGTCATGGCGTACTGAGCGTGGTGATCTGCGCGTTCGTGAGGGTGCCTACCTGGACTTCATCGCCTTTCTCGTTGTAGCGGACCACGACAAAGCCGTTGTTGGAGTTGTGCCACTTGTCGAAGTGCGTCGGCCCGCCCGCGCCATCGTACCGAATGGCGAGCCCCTTCTTGAGCGCCTGCACGCCCTCCGCGTAGGTCGCGGCAACCTGCGCCCCCGGCGTCCCGTCGCCGATCTTGACGATCCACGGCTGGAAGACGGTCCGGCTGGTGCTCTTGGCGGCGGTCGCCGCAAGCGCCGTCATGACGATCCCGTCGTACAGGTGGATGGTGGAGCCGCGCTTGGCATACTTGGGCGCGGCCGGGTACTGGGAGGCCGACGCCAGCAGGTTGGTCTTGAACGCATTGTACCCCGGCCCGCTGAACGTGGACGGCGTGTCGTTGGCGAGGAAGTACTTGACCAGGTCGGCGGTGCCGATGGCCTGGGAAACCGCTTTGAACCAGACCGGATCGATCGTGGCGGACGACCCGATGACCGGAATCATGCCGTTGTTGAGCTGTTTGACCTCGGAGAGGTAGATGGCGTCGGCGGGGCCGAGCGCCTCGGTCAGGATCACGTCCGGCTTGGCCGCGAGCAGTTTCGTCACCTCGGTGCGGTAGGAGGACTGGTTGAGGGCGATGGCCTGATTGATCACGACCGTGGCGCCCACTTTCTTGATTGCCTGGATGGCGGGGGCCACGAAGGTCTGCGAGCCGATGTCGTTGCCGAAGACAAGCGCGATCCGCTTGTAGTGCTTCAGATAGACGGCGATCCCGACCATCGCGTAGGCGTCGTACTCGTCGGCCGGCACCAGGCGGTAGAAGTACGTGAACTTGCTCTGGTTGAACTCCGACTGCCCCGTCTGGCTGAACGTCGGTACGTGGTTTTGATCGAGAATCGGCATGACGCTCGAGGCCTCATCCGACGACACCCCGATCGCCATGAATAGATTCGGCGTGCTGGCGACCATCTGCCGGGCCGCGGGGACCGCGTCGGCGGGCTCGCCGCGGGTATCGAACTGCTTGCAGATCACCTGGCGGCCGAGAATGCCGCCGGCCGCGTTGATCTGACGGGCGGCGGGGAAGCAGGCGGCAAAGTGCGCCGCGCCGAGCACGGCGTCCGCGCCGGTGAACGGCGACAGCACGCCGACCACGAGCGGCGACGCGCCGCCCGCCGAAGGCCCGAAGCCGGCGGCCAGAGCCCCCACCATCCCGAGACACAGTATCCCGACGAGCCCGGGCCGAGCCGCTGACCGGAATCGTTTCATCGACAACCCCCCTCGTGGATCCCCACCGCGCCTACCACGGTCCGCACTCACCGAAGGTTCCATCGCGGGACGCGAACCCCTCCGCCCGCCGCGGTCGGCCCCGATCACCCCACGGCGCCGCGCGCGCGCAGCGCGGCGACCTCCTGCGCGGAATACCCCAGATCGCCGAGCACCTCGTCCGTGTGCTGTCCCACCGCGGGAGGCGCCACCTGGTCCGCGGCGCGGCGGCCGTCGATCGCCACCGGCAGGTCGACCATCGCAAATCCGGGGATCTCCGGGTGCGGGACGGAGGCCAGGAGGCCGAGGGCCGCCACCTGGGGATCCGACGCGACGTCCGCCAGCGTCCGGACCCGGCTGCACGGGACGCCGTGCTCGAGCAGCACGTCTTCCCAGTGCGCGGCGCTCTCCGTGCGGAAGCGCGCCTCGAGAATCTCGTGCAGCTCGTCGCGGTGGGCGACGCGGTCCGCGTTCGAGCGGAAGCGCGGGTCGCCGGGCAGGCCCGGCAGGTTCAGGACCTCGCAGAGCCGCAGCCAGATCCGGTCGTTCCCGGCCGCCAATTGTAAGTATCCGTCGCGGGTCGCAAACCCCTCATACGGCGCGATCATCGCGGCGGCCGTGCCGACCGCCGGCGGCACCCGGCCGGTGGCGAGATACCCGAGCAGATGGTAGCCGATCCACGTCACGCCGGTCTCGAGCAGGCTCGTCTCCACGTGCCCGCCGCGGCCCGTGCGCTCCCGCGCGAGCAGCGCGCAGACGACGCCGAGCGCGGCCCACATGCCCGTGCCGTTGTCGACGATGGAGGGTCCGGTCCGGAGCGGCCGCCCGCCCGGCTCGCCGGTCAGGCTCATGATGCCCGAGTACGCCTGGAGCACCGGATCGTAGCCCGGGCGGTCGCGCTGCGGGCCGACGGTGCCGAAGCCGGTGATCGTGCAGTACACGATCCGCGGATTTTCGGCGCTCACGCGGCCGTAGTCGAGCCCCCGCCGCGCCAGGCTGCCGCGGCGAAAACTCTCGAGGAGCACGTCGCTGCGGCGCGCCAGCCGGAGGACGACGTCACGGCCCTCGTCCCGGTCCAGGTCCACGGCGACGCTCTGCTTGTTCCGGTTGAACGCGAGGAACGTGGTGCTGATGCCGTTCCACGCCGGCGGGAGCCACGCGCGCGTGTCGTCGCCGCCGCCGGGCCGCTCGACCTTCACCACCTCGGCGCCGAGGTCGCCGAGGATCATCGCGCAGTACGGTCCGGCGATGTTGCGGGTCAGGTCGAGGACACGAATCCCGTGAAGCACCCCCGCCATCGCGCTACGCCGCCGCCGGCCCGCGCTCCGCCGTGTGCTCCGCCGCTTCCGGCCCGCGGCCCGCCGCGCGCCCCGGTGCGTCCGGCGTCATTTCTTGACCGCGGGCCGCGGCCGATCGCGCCGGGGGGACATCCCGCGCCGGTACACCATGAGGGTCCGCTCGAACTCGATGACCACCGTGCCGTCCTGCTTGTAGCCGCGGCTGCGGACCCTGACGATGCCGACGTTCGGCCGCGACCGCGACGGGCGCGTCTCGAGGACCTCGGTCTCCGCGTAGAGCGTGTCGCCCACGAACACCGGCGCCGGCAGCGTGACCTTGTCCCAGCCCAGGTTGGCGAACGCGTTCTCGCTGATGTCGACCACCGACTGCCCCGTCACGAGGGCGAGCGTAAACGCGCTGTTGACGAGCGGCCGGCCGAACTCCGTCTTGGCGGCGTAGGCGTAGTCGAAGTGGACCGGGTTCGTGTTCATCGTCAGGTTGGTGAACCAGACGTTGTCCGCGTCGGTCACGGTGCGGCCCCACGGATGCTCGTACACGTCGCCGACTTCGAAGTCCTCGAAATACCGGCCTTCCGCGGCGGAGCGCCCCATCGGATCCCTCGCGCGGTGCGACGTCTCAGTACGACTTCGGCATCCCCAGCACGTGCTGGCCGAGATAGGCCAGCACGAGGTTGTTCGCCACCGGGGCCACCGTGTAGAGCCGCGTCTCGCGGAACTTGCGCTCGACGTCGTAATCCGCGGCGAACCCGAAGCCGCCGTGCGTGTCGAGGCAGGCGTTGGCCGCCTCCCACGCCGCGTCCGCGGCCAGCAGCTTGGCCGTGTTGGCCTCGGCGCCGCACCGCCGCTGCCGGTCGAACAGCCACGCCGCCTGGAACCGCACCAGGCTGGCCGCCTCCAGGTGCGCGTGGGCGCGGGCGATCGGGAACTGCACGCCCTGATTCGCGCCGATCGCCCGGCCGAAGACGACGCGCTCGCTCGCGTAGCGCGCCGCGCGCTCCACGAACCAGCGCCCGTCGCCGATCGATTCGGCGGCGATCAGGATCCGTTCCGCGTTCCAGCCGTCGATGATGTAGCGGAAGCCGAGCCCCTCCTCGCCGATCAGGTTGTCGGCGGGGACGTCGAGATCGGTGATGAACAGCTCGGTCGAATGGTGGTTGAGCATCAGCCGGATGGGCTTGATCTGGATCGCGCCGCGCTCGACGGCCTCCTTGAGATCGACCATGAAGACCGAGAGGCCCCGCGTCTTGTCGGCGAGCTCCTCGTAGGGCGTCGTGCGGGCGAGCAGGAGCATCAGGTCGGAGTGCTCGGTCCTCGAGATGAACACCTTCTGCCCGTTGACGACGTAGCGGTCGCCGCGGCGCACCGCGGTCGTCTGAATGCGGGTCGTCTCGGAGCCGGCGGCCGGCTCGGTCACGCCGAACGCCTGCAGGCGCAGCTCGCCCGAGGCGATCCGGGGGAGCCACCGCTGCTTCTGCGCCTCGCTGCCGTGCCGCAGGAGCGTGCCCATGATGTACATCTGGGCGTGGCAGGCGCCGGAGTTGCCGCCCGACCGGTTGATCTCTTCGAGGATGAGCGACGCTTCGGTGACGCCGAGCCCGGTGCCCCCGTAGGCCTCGGGAATCAGCGCGGCGAGCCAGCCGCCGCCGGAGAGCGCTTTGACAAACGCCTCGGGATAGCCGCCCGTCCGGTCGAGGTCGCGCCAGTACGCGTCGGGAAACTGCCGGCACAGGCTCCGGACGGCGTCGACGATCTGCCGTTGCTCCTCACTCAGCTCGAAGTGCATCGGTCCTCCGGCAATGGGGCTCTCCGGCCACTACGAAGGGAACGCGGGTTTGTCCTGTCAGAACACGCCGGCCGCGCCCAGGAGTCCCGCGACGGCGAAGGCCCACAACGGGTTGATGTTCGTCGTGTAGGCCAGGACGGCGGTGGCCGCGGTCACGGCGAACGCCGCGGCGCTGCGGTCCGCGGCGCGGATGAGAATGAGCGCGGTCGCGGCGATGAGCCCGACCATGACCGGCGTGAGCCCCGCCTGGATCGCCGCCCGCCACGCCGTGCCGCGAATCCGGCCCCATACCCGCGCGACGAGATAGGCCAGCGCCGCCGGGGGCAGACAGATCGCCATCGTCGACACGACGGCGCCGGCGATCCCGGCCGCCTGGAACCCGATCAGCGTCGCGATGAACGAGTTGGGCCCGGGCTCCGCCTGGCTGAGCGCATACAGGTCGGCGAACTGCCGGTCCGTGATCCAGCGCGAGAGCTCGACGGCCTCACGATGGATCTCCGGCAGGACCGTGTTGATGCCGCCGAAGGCGAGCAGCGAGACTCCCGCAAACACGCGCGCGAGCGCGCCCAGGGTGGCGTCCGCGGTCATGCCGGCCGCCGCCAGACGAGCGCGATGCTCACCGGCGCGAGTGCCAGGAGCGTCCACGCCACGGGCCAGCGCAGCAGGCCGACCGCGACGAAGGCCGCGGCGATGATGGGCAGCGACGTGGCGGGACGCTGTGTGACCACCGGCCGCGCGACGTGTCCCGCGAGCGCCAACGCCAGGCCCGCCGCCGAGGCGGCGATGCCGGCGAAGACGCCGTGCACGAGCCCGAGCGCGCCATACCGGGCGTACAGTGATGCGATCGCGGCGACGATCAGCATCGGGAGCAGCAGCAGCCCCGCGAGGGCGGCCACGGCGCCGGGGAGCCCGCGGTATCCCTCGCCGAGCACGGTCGCGAGGTTGATGACGTTGGGGCCCGGGAGAAACTGGCACAGCCCGAGCAGATCGGCAAACTCTTCCGGTCGCAGCCAGCGCCGGCGGCGGACCAGCATCCGCTGCGCCCAGAACATGGCGCCGCCGAAGGCCGTGCAGCCGACGAGCAGAAACGCCCAGAAAATTTCGGCGAGCGCCGGCCGCATCACCGCCGGGGCCGTAAACGGCGCCAGCGGGACGGCGTGGCCGGCGGCGTGATCGTCCGGTACGGCTATGCCTCCGCGGCGAGGCGCGGCATCACGCGGCCGCCAGGTGCCGGGCCAAGAAACCCAGCGTGCGAGCCCACGCGTCGCGCGCCGGGCCGAGACGGTACGAGCGCCGGTCGTCGTTGAAGAACGCATGCGGCGCGCCCGGATACACGTGGTACTCGAAGGACTTGCCGGCCCCCGTCATCGCCTCGGCGAGCGCCGGCACGCCGTCGGTGATCCGCGGATCGTCCCCGCCGTAGAAGCCGAGCACCGGACAGCGAATGTTCGGAATCTGATCGGCCGGCGGCGCGGCCCCGTAATAGATCACCGCCGCGGCGAGCGCCGGCTCCGCGCACGCCAGCCGCCCGGACAGCGCCCCGCCCATACAGTACCCGGTCGACCCGACGCGGGCGCCCCGGGTCCGCGGGTGACCTTGCACATGCCGGACCGCCGCCCGAAGGTCGCCGACGTAGCGGTCGAAGGGCCGGTCGGGCCTGAAGAGCTGTCCCATCGTCTCCTGGAGGCCCGCGCGCTGCGGCGCCGGGAGTTTCGCTGCGGCCGCGTCGCGGTCGGCGGGAGTGTGCCAGACGGCCGGGGGTACTGTGTCCATGAACGCCTTGACCGCGCCGATCCGCTCCTGGGACAGGGCGTCGGGGGGCCGGCCGCCGTGCGAGTATAACTCGGGCGCGCACGCGAGATAACCGGCCGTCGCGAAGCGGCGCACCAGATCCTGGACGTGCCCGTCGACGCCCCAGATTTCCATGATCACGACGATCGCCGGCAGCGGGTCGCCGCCGTGGTCGGGCCACGCCTGGTATGCCTGCACCGCGGCGCCGCCGGAATCATACGTGACCCATTCATCGTGGAGCTTCATCGGGTTGCCCTCCCCACAGGTCCCACCGCTCCTCCGCGGCGTGCCGCGCCAGCGCGAGGTACCGGTAGATGAAATGGATGAACTTGCCGTACGGCGCGGTGACGAAGAAGGCAACCAGGAGGCCGAGGTGCACGACCAGCAGGGGCGGCATGAGCCGCGTCCCGCGAAGGATCAACAGCAGCATCCCCGTGATCGCGACGAGATCGAGCAGCACCAGAAACGCGTAGTCCATCCCCGTCATCACGGACGACGCGGGTGCGGGATCGCTCCGGACCTTCAGCAGGACGAGGCCGGTCGTACCGGCGATCAGGAGCACGCCGCCGGCGGTCCCGAAGAGCACCGGCAGGCTCCAGAGGGGAAACGGCGGCATCCGGCCGAGGATGTCCTGCTCGATCGCGGCCAGCGTCGTCGAGATGAACGCGGCGAGAAACCCGCCGGCGACCAGGTGGTGCAGGATCCGGCGCCGCGACGAGCCCCGCTCCCGCGGATAGTAACAGCCCGCGCCGCCCCCCTTGAGGAACCGCAGCGTGACGGCGTCGAGCGCGGCCCGCCGGATGGTGTCGAGCGGCGGGGGGCGACGCGGCCGGCCTCCCCCGTCCGCGGACGGGCCCGCGGCCGGCGCGCCGCGGATGTCGCGGGCAAACTCCCACGCGCCGGCCAGCGCCACGATCACCCCGTAGACCGCGACCGCGAGCGCCGGGACGACGATGCCCGGCCACGGCGCCACGGCGTAGAACGCCCCCGGCCCCCGGTGGGCCGCCCAAAGCGTCCCGGACCCGACGAACGCGACGATCGCGAGCCACACCCCGGCGACGCCGGCCAGCGCGATCGCCACCGTGCCGCCGGGGCTGCGCCGGAAGAGGCCCGCCGCGCGCGGCCGGGAGTAGTGCTCGTACGTGCGCACGCGGGCCTCCGCGAGCACCTTGGGAATGTTGAGCGCGAACTCGTGGGGCGGCGTGAACATGCACGCGGTGTAGCAGTCCCGGCAGTCGTGACAGAGATTCGCCAGGTAGGTCAGGTCCCCCGAGGCGATCTCGCTCCGCAGTTCGAGCGCGGGAAAGACCGCGCAGTACCCCTCGCAGTACCGGCAGGCGTTGCAGACGGTGAGTTGGCGCTGCGCCTCGCGCAGAAACTCAGGCGCGTACATGATCCGCCGCGGCCGCGGCGCGCGTCCCGCCGCCGGCGTTCCGGCCCATGGCGTGTGATGCGGCCTCGCGGCCGGCGAGGCGCCCGAACACCGTGCCGATCGTCAGTCCGAACCCGCCGAGGTAGCCGCGCAGGAGGATGTTGCCGGACATGCACTCGCCCGCCGCGTACACATGCGGCATCGGCGCGCCCGACGCCGTCAGCACCCGGCCCTGCGCATCCACCGTCACGCCGAGATAGGTGAACGTGATCCCGGGCCGCACCGGGAACGCGTAGAAGGGCGGCGTGTCGAGCGGCGCCGCCCAGTTGGTCTTGGGCGGCGCCACCCCGGAGGTCGCCGCGCCGTCGAGCGCGCGCATGTCGGCGCGGCCGCCCGGCGGCGCGCCGCGGTTGAACGCCTCCGCGGTCGCGAGGAACTGCGCGCGGTTCACGTCCAGCTGCGCCGCGAGCGCCGCCAGCGACTCCGCGCGGTACGGCGGGTAGGCCGGCGGGATGAAGCGGCCCCACGCCTTGGCGTCGAAGATGGAGTACGCGATTTGATCCGGCTGCTCGGCGACGAGGCGTCCCCAGATCGCGTACCGCTTCGGCCAGATGTCCTCCCCCTCATCGTAGAATCGCCGGCCCTCGCGGTTCACCACGATCCCGAACGGCAGGGAATCGACCCGCGTCACGATGCCGCCGTCGAACTGCGGGCAGCGCGCGTCCACGGCGAGCGCGTGGAAGCCCCGGGGATCCCCGACCGGCTGCGCGCCGCGGTCCAGCAGCGCCGCCAGCATCGTGCCGTCGTTGTACGGCGTGCCGCGAACTTTGAACCGCCGGGCGGCCTCGCCCCAATAACGGGCGAGCCACTCGATGTTGGCTTCGAATCCGCCCGCGGCGACGACGGCGGCGCGGCAGGGCACCGTCCGGCGCACCCCGCCGATCGTCGCGGCGACGGCGCAGCCGGCCGGCCCCCGGTCCTCGATCCCGGTCGCCGCCGCGTCGTAGCAGACCCGGACGCCGAGGCGCAGCGCGCGGTCATAGTACGTGTTGACGAGCGCCTTGCCGCCGCCGAGGAAGAACACGTTGGTCCGGGACAGGTGGAGCGTGCCCCGCAGGGGCTGCTGCCAGCGCACGCCCTGGCGCTCCATCCAGTCCGGCAGCCCGCGGGACTCCCGGATCGTCATCTCCGCGAGCGCGCGGTTCGCCTGTCCGCCGCCGACCCGGAGGAGGTCATCGAGGAATTCATCGCGCGGGTACGGGCCCGTGACGAAGGCCGTGCGCGCGTCGTGCAGATACCGGATGTTGCGGGTGTGGCGGCTATTGCCCCCGCGAAGGGGCTCCGGAGCCCGCTCGAGCAGGAGCACCCGCGCGCCGGATCCGGCCGCCTCGATCGCGGCGCAGAGCGCGGCGTTCCCCCCGCCGGCGACGATGACGTCGGCGCCCGGGATCGGCTGGCGAACGGACGGGCGTGCGGTCATGCGCGGGTTCACTTCTCGGCGGACCGGGAGGGCCCCTCGGCGCTACCGAAGCGGCGCGGAGGCCGGCCGCGCTCAGGCCGCCGCTTGGCGGGGCAGGACGATGCGGAACGACGTTCCCCGGCCGGGCTCACTCCGCACGTCGATGTCGCCCCCGTGCGCCTGCACGAGGCTCTTCGCGATGGCCAGCCCGAGGCCGGTGCCGCGAGAGTCCTTCGACTTGTAGAAGCGGTCGAAGACGTGAGGCAGATCCTCCGGCGGGATCCCGGTCCCGGTGTCCTCTACCGTGAGGCCCACGTGGTCGGCGCCGGCCACGTCGCACCGGACGCGCACGGCGCCGCCGCGCGGCGTGTAGCGCAGCGCGTTGCCGATCAGATTCGTCAGGACCTGGCGGATCCGCTCCGCGTCCACATCCACGGACGGGAGCGCCGGCGGGGCCTCGAGCGAGACGGTCACGCCGGCCGCCGCGGCCTCGCTGCCAAATGCGGCGACCACGTCGTTCGCGAGCGCGCCGAGGTCGGTGGGCGCCTTGGTGAGCCGCAGGCCGGCGCTCTCGGCGGTCGCGAGCGTCCGGAGGTCCTCGATCAGCCGGGCGAGCATCTGCGTCTCTTCCAGGCCCACCGACAGATGCTCGTTGTCGCGCGGGTAGACCCCGTCGAGCATGCCCTCGAGCGTCCCCTGCAACACCGCCAGCGGCGTGCGCAGCTCATGGGAGATGTCGGTCAGGAGATTGCGGCGCTGCTCTTCCTGGCGCTGCAGACGCTCGGCCATCGCGTTGAATGAGCGGGCGAGCGTCCGTCCTTCGAGCGAGCCGCGGTCCGGCACGCGGGCCGAGAAATCGCCGTCGGCGGCGCGCCCGAGCGCGGCCATGACGTCGTCGAGCGGGCCGGTCAGGCGGCGCCAGCCCCGCGGGCCGGCGAACGCCATCACGAGCACGAAGAGCACGGCCGCGGTCACGAGGGCGTGGATCCCCGGGGCCCACCCGCCGGGGGCGCCGCGGCCCGCGGCGTGGAGCCACCCCCGCGTCCCCCACTCCACGAACGACGACAGGACGGACGTGAGCACGACGACGGCGGCGAAGAACACGACCGCGCGCCGCAGAAAGCGCCCCCGCATGCGCCGCCACGCTTCGGTGGCCGGACGCCCGCGCGGGGGCCACGGCTCGTCCTCGGGCCACCAGGGCGGCCGGCTTCCCCCGTGCGCGCCGCGCCGCCAGGGAACCGGAGGGCCGGGACAGTTCGGTGTCATGCGTCGGCGAACTTGTACCCGATGCCGGGGACCGTGAGGACGTAGCGCGGCCGGTGGGGATCCGGCTCCATCTTGCGGCGGATGTTCTTGACGTGCGAGTCGATCGCCCGCTCGTACGATTCCACCGCGATCCCGCGCACGGCCTCGAGCAGCTGGCCGCGGGTAAACACCCGGCCGGGCTCGCGCGCGAGCAGGGCCACGAGCTGGAACTCGGTCGGCGTGAAGGGCAGCACCCGGTCCCCGACGCTCGCCTGCATGCGCCGCACGTCGAGGACGAGCTCGCCCGCGCGGACGACCTCGGTGCCGGCCCGCGCGCCCTCCCACCGCCGCAGCACCGCGCGCACGCGGGCCACCAATTCTCTCGGACTGAACGGCTTCACGACGTAGTCGTCGGCGCCCAACTCGAGTCCGATGAGCCGGTCCGCCTCGTCGGCGCGGGCGGTCAGCATGATGACCGGGACGTCGGACTCCTTGCGCAGCGCGCGCATCACGTCGAACCCGTCCAGCTCCGGGAGCTTCAAATCAAGGACGACGAGCGCCGGCTTCTCGCGGCGCACGGCCGGCAGCACCTCACGACCGTCGCCGGCCGTGAGGACACGAAACCCTCCGCGCTCCAGGTAGTCCTGCGCGATCTTGACGATCTTGGGCTCGTCGTCGACTACGAGAATGGTTCGCATCGTCCGCGGGAGCGCGCAGGCGGGCGCCGCGCGCTGTGGCTGCGCCGCAGGCTCAGGCGCCCGCCTGCATCGGACTCACGCCGTGCCGGTCTGGCCGGTCCGGCTCGGCGACTCGTGCGCCCGGCGATGCCATTCTTCGAGCCAGCGGGGGGCCCCTCCGCCCGACGGTCCGCCACCCCACGGCCCGCCGCCCCAATAGCCGCGCCCGCCCCGGAACAGCCCGCGGAACAGAAGCACGATCAGGAAGATCCACAACAGGGGCCACAAGAAGCCAAAGAAGCCGAAGTGCCACCCATACCCGTAGTAGCCGTACGGGTACATCGGGTACGGCGCGCCCGGCGCCGGCGCCGGCAGATGCCCGCTCTGCGCGACGCCCTGTGCAAAGCCGAAGTGGTACGCGCCCGAGATGCCGGCCGCGAGCGCCAGCACCAGGAGTATTCCAACGACGATCCTCATGTCTCCACCCTCCCGTTCGTTGTCTCAAGCCTCAGCATGCGGCCGCGTCATGGATCGACGATGGAGGACGTGTGGAGAGGCTGTGGAGGTCCCCGACCGGTGGTATACTTTCAATAACCGGCGTCTATAGGAGTGTGGTGTTTGAAGCGTCCAAATTACAACGCGGCGAAACGCGCACGTGAACTGAAACAAAAGGCAAAGCGCGAGGCGAAATTGGCCCGCAGACAATCCCGCCCCGGCAGTCCGGTCCCGCAACCGGACGAGGCCGTACCCGCACCCGGCACGGACCCTGGGCCGACCCCTCAAGAGCCGGACCACGAGCCGCTGAGCCCAGGGACGTAGGCGGCCGAGCGCGCTCGAACGGTTGTGCGCCAGGTGCGCGGGCTGCGTCCGGCATACGTGGTTCTTGCGCGCGAGGGCAGGGTTTGGCATACTCAGGAAGCATCAGCAGACTGCAAAAGTCGGTTGGTAGCACGATTTCGAAGGCAGGTGCAGGATGGCAACCGGGACGGTGAAGTGGTTCAATGGCGAGAAGGGGTATGGATTCATCACCCCGGAGACCGGGGGCAAGGATCTGTTCGTGCACTTCAGCGCGATCCAGGGGGACGGCTACAAAACCCTCAACGAAGGCCAAAAGGTCGAGTACGAGGCGACCCAGGGGCAAAAGGGTCCCCAGGCGAGCAACGTCCGCGTCATCGGTTAAACAAACCGGCGGCGTTTCTGGACGCCACATCATTGCGGGAGAGCAGCCGGACAACCGGCTGCTCTCTTCGTTTGCCGATGTCTGCGCGAGGGAGGACGCCCGATGCGCACCATGATTCTGGCGGCGGCCAAGACCCCGCTCCGGGCCGTCGACCTGCCGGTGCCGGAGCCGGGCCCCGCCCACGTGCTGATCCGCGTCCATACCTGCGCCGTCTGCCGGACCGACATCCACGTGGCCGACGGCGAGCTTCCCAACCCGAAACTCCCGCTGGTGCTCGGCCACCAAATCGTCGGGACGGTGGTGCGGGCCGGCGCAGACGCGGTCCGGTTCTCCCCGGGCGACCGTGTCGGCGTGCCGTGGCTCGGCTACACCGACGGGCGCTGCGAGTACTGCCGCACGGACCGCGAGAATCTCTGCGACAACGCGCGGTTCACCGGCTATCAGATCGACGGCGGGTACGCGGAGTACACCGTCGCCGACCACCGGTTTTGCTTTCCCCTCCCGGACGGTTACCCGGACCTCGAGGCCGCCCCGCTTTTGTGCGGAGGGCTCATCGGCTATCGGGCGCTCCGGATGACCGGCGACGCGACGCCCCTCGGCCTGTACGGGTTTGGCTCCGCGGCGCATATGATCATCCAGGTGGCGCGGTGGCAGGGCCGGCGCGTCTTCGCGTTCACGAGGCCGGGGGACGCGGCGGACCAGCAGTTCGCCCGCACGCTCGGCGCGGAATGGGCCGGCGGTTCGCTCGAGCCGCCGCCGGCGCCGCTCGGCGCGGCGATCATCTTCGCGCCCATCGGGGCGCTCATCCCCGCGGCGCTGCGCGCGCTCGCCAAGGGGGGCGTGGTCGTCGCGGCCGGCATTCACATGAGCGACATCCCCGCGTTTCCCTACGACATCCTGTGGGAAGAGCGGGTCGTGCGATCCGTGGCCAACCTCACGCGGAAGGACGCGCAGGAATTCCTGGCGCTCGCCCCCCGCGTGCCGGTGCGCACGGAGGTTCACCCGTTTCCGCTGACTGCCGCGAACGAGGCTCTTGACGCCGTCCGCCGCGGCGAGATCCGGGGCACGGCCGTGCTGGTGGTCGGAGCCCCCGAGGCCGGGCGGGGCTAACGTGACCGCGGCGCGGGTCTCAGCCGCCGGCGCCGCCCGCGCCCACCGCGTCGAGCACCAGGCGCAGGAACCGCGTCTCCGGCACGGCGCCTTCGATGCTGACCTGCTCGTTGACGATCGTCTTGGGCACGCCGTACACCTGGTAGCGTTGCGCCACGTCCGGAAACTCGGCCACCTCGATGACATCGGCGGTCACCTGCGGGCTCTCGATCGCGAGTTGGTGGGCCAACCTGGCCGCACGCGGGCAGTGGGGTCAGGTCGGCGTGACCAGGACCTTGATGTGGACGGGAGACGGCAGGGCGGCCGCCTGCTCGCGGGTGGCCGCCGCGAGCTGCGTGGTGCCGGTGGCGACCTCGAGCAGGTCCGCGATGAGCACGCCGAACTCGTACCCGGCCGGCGTGCCGAAGTACCGCAGGGTGCCTTTGTTCTTGCCCCGGAACACGAGCGCGGGGATCCGGTCCACGCCGGCCTGCCGGGCCGCCTCTTCCTCGACGACGAAATCGTGGGTCTGGAGCGTGATGTGGCCGGAGAGACCGGCCACCTCCCCCAGCAGCTCCTCGGTCTCGCGGCAGGTCTGGCAGTCGTGCCCGGGCAGCACGAGCGGCGAGGCCCGCTGCGTAAACAGATCGACGGTGACCGGTGTCGAGAGTTGCTTCGCAAAGATGTCGGTGAGCGCCAGGCGGTCCTGGTCTCTCAGCAACGGCACGTTCGCGCCTCCTCTCCGTGTCGTGGGTCCGGCTACGTCTCGAGCGTCGCCGCGACGCTCAACTGGACGTTCCCTTTGAGCGCCAGGGAGATCGGGCAGCCGTCCTTCGCCGCTTCCGCCGCCTTGCGAAAGCCGTCCTGATCGAGACCGGGGACCGATCCGCGCACGGTGAGGGCGCTGGACACGACTCGAAAGCCGCCGTCCACGCGATCGAAGGTTACGGCGGCGCTGACCTGCAGCCGGCTGGGCGGTGTCTTTGCATTGGCCAGGCCGAACGAGAGGGCCATCGCAAAGCAGCTGGCGTGAGCGGCCGCGAGCAGCTCCTCCGGACTCGTCCGGCCTCCGGGTGCCTCGGTGCGGGACGCCCAACTTACGGCCAGCTCCTTGAACGCTCCGCTCGAGCCGGCCGTCACCACACCGGATCCCGAGAGCAGGTCTCCCGTCCACGTTACGTCGGCGCGTCGAACCGCGGGCATTGTCGGCGACCCCCCCTTGTACTTGGATACCTCCATTATAGAGATAGTGGAGGGGTCGACGACCGGGCGCTGCCGCGGAGGTGGCCGAATGACGATGAAATGGCGCAAGGCGTAGCGCCGGGTCAGCGCCGCCTCGCGACGCGCAGGCTGAAGACCAGGAGCGCGTTGGCGACCGGACGCTCGTGCCCGTCCGACGGGGAGTTGACGACGACCGGCCCGCGGCGGCCCGGGAATTGCACGGCCATCGTGACCGAACCGCCGCTGTCGAACTCCATCGCCTCGTACGCGCCCAACCACCGCATGTAGGCGGCGAGCTGCGGCTGCGTGAGGCCGATGCTCACGCGGGGCTGGCGGCCGTCGACGGCCACCAGCAGCATCGTTCTGCCGTCCCGCGTGATCCCGACCGCGGACACCGGATTGCGCTTGTCCCGCTCGTGGGGGACCGGGTTGTAGGGATCGTCGACGGGGTAGCCCTGGTCGACCAGGAGCGGCCCGCCCCCGACCACCGTGGCGAGGTCGCGCCAATCGGGCGCGGTCCCGAGATTGACGTCGATCGTCATGCCGGCCCGAACGCTGCGCAGGAGCCAGTCCGCCGCGCCGCCGTGACCGACCAGGAGGATCTCACCTTTGGGGAAGGGCGCGTAGTAGGCCTGCTGGGGCCACACCTGCTTCACGGCATACCGGGCCGACGCGCCGTCCGGTGAGGGTGCGGATTGCAGGGGGAACGACGACGCGTCCTGGGAGTCGTCCTCGGGGGCGAGCTCGACCACGGTCTGGTGCGTCCACGGGCTCGGGGGCGGCGCGCCGTACCCGCGCACGTTGGACAGCACGGTCAGCCCGTTCCGGATGATCCCGGTGTTGAACCCGGCGACCCAATAGGACTGCCGCGTCTCCGGAAGGAGGATCGACGCCGACCACCGGAAGTGCGCGATGCGGGCGCGTCCGTCCTTGCCGATCGCCAGCGCCGTCCATCCGGACGGACTCCGAAGCAGCCGCCCATCCTTGACCATGACGTTGAGCGGCATCCCCGAGTCGCCGATATCGAAGAAATCCCCGTTGACCCCGGCGACGACCCCGCTCCAGTGCGTCATCATGGACGAGACGGTTTCGTCGCCGCTGATGAGCTGATTGTTGGCCAGCGCCGTGCCGAGGCGCACCGACGGGGTGCCGAGGTCGAGACGGAGATGATGGATGCTGAGCGGCCCGGCCGCGGTCCGAAGCACATAATGGCTGTAGACCACACCGGGGGCGACCGGAACCGACGCGCCTTGCGAGGCGCGGACGGCCGGCCAGAGAGGCGGGGCACCCGCCAAGCCGGGCACGGCCAGCATCGGCACGAGCACGCCGACGGCCAGCCAGCCGAACCATTGAACGCGACGAGGATGGCGGCGACGCACGAGCTGGAGCGTGTGCGGCTCTCCCCCCACTGGTGTGTGGCCGGCGGCCCGACGGCCGCCGGCGGCTGCTTCACTGTCTCCGCACTAGGGTGCGGCGGTTCGACGATCCTGGAGCACTTCCTGCCGCCGGGGGAAGATTTTTTCGTTTTCTCTCAGGCCCGCGCGTCGATCACGGCGGCGACGCGGTCGCCCAGGTACACGCCGTCCCGCACCAGCCGCGCCTGCAGATCGCGCACCGGGATCCGCCGCGGGGGCGTCCCGCTTCTCACCGCCATCGCCGCGGCGGTGCCGGCCGCCTGCCCCATCGCCATCGCCGGGGGCATGACCCGCACGGCGGCCAGCGCCTCATGCGTCGCCGACAACGACCGCCCGGCCACCAACAGCTGCTCGATCCCGCGCGGCAGAAGCGAGCGGAAGGGGATCTGGTAGATGTTCGCGGTCGCAAGCTCGCCCGTCACGCCGCCGCCGTCCCCCGTCGGACTATGAATGTCGACGGGATAGCCGGCCCGCGCGATGACATCGTCGAATTCACGCCCCCGCGCCAGATCATCCAGCGTCAGCGTGTAATCTCCCAGGATCCGGCGGGTTTCGCGCACGCCGATGTGCGTCGCGGTGTCCAGAAGCTCGCACCGCTCGAAACCGGGCAGCCACTTCCGGAAAAACGCCATCAACGCCTTCACCTGGCGGCGCCCCTCGACCTCCGCGCGGGTGAGATCCCGCGCGTCGGTCCCGACGAGCCGCTGGACCCGCGTGGTGTTGATCCGCCAGACACCCGGCTCGAGCGTCTTGTACAAGCCGACGCCGCGGCGGGGAATCGGGAACTCACCCCGGTCCCGGGCCTGCTGCACCAGCGAGGCAAAGGGCCGGTAGTCGTCCGGGTGCGCCCGGACGTACGCCTTCACGCGCGCGTCGTCCACGTTCGCGACGCGGAAGAACAGCGTCATCGGCTGCGTGAGCCCGTCCTCGGCGCGGCCGACTTCGAACGGCACGCCGGCGCGGGCGGCGACGTCGGCATCGGCGGAGCAGTCCACCGTGACCGCGGCGCGGAGGACCTCGAGACCCGACTTGCTGGCCGCGACGACGCCGGAGAGGGCCCCCCCGTTCACGACCGCGTCGACCACGAACGTGTGGAGCAGCAGCTCGACGCCGGCCTCCAGGCACATCTCCATCGCCACCAGCTTCACCGCTTCGGGATCAAAGGGCGTCACCTTGTCGTGCCCGTACTCGATGAACCCGCAGTACTCCGTCGCCGCCGCGACCTTCGACGGGTGAATCGCGCCGCCGATCCGCTCCATCCGGAGCACCATCTCCTCGAAAATCCCCTTGATGAGCTGCGTCTTGCCGTCGAGGCTGTACGAGGTCATGCACGGGCCGACGAGCCCCGCGGTCAGGTTGCCCCCGAGGAACCCATACCGTTCCACGAGCAGCGTCCGCGCGCCGGTACGAGCGCTCGCGATCGCCGCCCCGAGTCCGGCCGGCCCGCTGCCCACCACGAGCACCTCGGTCGCGGCCGCCACCGGCACCGTCTTGGTGTAGGTGATCGATTCCGTCATCGCCGTCCTCCTCCCGCGTAGTGCGCCTTCATTCCAATGCCAGCCGGGGATCGAGGTGGTCGCGCAGCCGGTCCCCAAACTGGCCGATCGCAATCACGACGAGGCTCAGCGCCAGTCCGGGAATCGTGGAGATCCACCACGCCGTGCTGAGATAGTCCCGTCCGTTGGCGATCACGAGACCCCACGACGGGTGCTCGGGCGGCGTGCCGAGCCCGAGGAAACTGAGCGACGCCTCCGCCAGGATCACGAGGCCCAACTCGACGGTCGCCACGACGACGAGGGGCGTCACCGCGAACGGCAGGATGTGCCTCGTGACGAGCCGGGCGGAGCCGGCGCCGACGGCACGGGCCGCGGTGACGAACTCGCGTTCTTTGGTCACCAGCGCCGACGCCCGGGCCACACGGGCGAACGTGACCCATCGGGTGATCGCCAGCGTGATGATCACATTCGCGACGCTGCGGCCGAGGACGGCCGCGATCAGGATCGCCAGCAGGATGGACGGGAAGGCGAGCTGCAGGTCCGCAAGACGCATCAGCGCGGCGTCGAGCGCGCCGCCGGACACACCGGCGGCGACCCCGGCCGCGAGCCCGACGGCCGCGGCGGTCAGCACGGTGACCGCTCCCACGAGCATCGAGATGCGCGCCCCCTGCAGGACCTGGGCGAGCAGATCCTTGCCCACCTGGTCGGTGCCGAGCCACGCGCGCGACCCGTCCCCCAGCACCGCGCCGGGCGGGCGAAGCCGGTCGCCCAACCGCACCGTGACCGGGTCGTACGGGCGCAGCAACGGACCGGTCGAGGCGATCAGGGCGAAGACGACCAGCGGCACGCTCCACCCGGCGAGATGTGCGCGGGCCCGCGCGCCCCGGCGGGTCTGGGACGGCGGCGCGGACTCCCGGCCCCGGGCCGCAGCCACGTTCGGCGCCGCCGGCGTGCCCGCCGTCATCGATACCGCACCCGCGGGTCGAGGTACGCGTAGCTTAGATCCACCAGCAGGTTCACGACGATGAAGCTGGCCGTGATGACCAGCACGGCCACCTGGACGACCGGGTAATCCCGGTTGCTGATGGCATCGACCAGCAGCCGGCCGACCCCGGGCCAGGCAAAGACCGTCTCCACGATGACGGCACCGGCGAGGAGCTGGCCGAGTTGGAGTCCGGCGACCGTGACGACCGGAATCAGGGCGTTCGGGAGCGCGTGGCGCGCGAGCACCAACGGCGTGCCGAGCCCCTTCGCGTACGCCGACCGAATGTAGTCCTCGCGCACCACGTCGAGCAGCCCGCTGCGGACGAGGCGCGTCAACACCCCAATGAGCAGCAGCGACAGCGTCACGACCGGCAGCACGAGGTGCGCCGGACCCCCCACCCCCGCGCTCGGCAGCCACCGGAGCACACGCGCGAACACGAGAATGAACATGATCCCGAGCCAGAAGTTCGGCACGGATTGCCCGAGCAGGGAGGCCAGCGAGACGAGCGCATCGGTCACCGACCGGCGCCGGATCGCCGCCAGGATCCCGAGCGGCAGGCTGACCGCCCCGGCCAGGAGCATCGCGCACCCCGCAAGCAGCGCCGTCGCGCCGAGCCGCTGCCCGACGGCCGCCGCGGCCGGCACCTCGAGCCGGAGCGAGTCGCCGAACTTGAAGCGCGCGGCCTGACCCAGGTAGCGCGCATACTGCGCCGCCAGCGGCCGGTCCAACCCCAGGCGGTGCCGCAGCGCGTCGACGTCCTCGCGGGTCCCCTGCGCGCCCACCATCATCTGGGCGGGATCGCCGGGCACCACGCGCACGGCCACGAAGACGATCGTGAGCGCGCCCCAGAGCACGAACGCCGAGAGCGCCAGCCGGCGCAGGATGTACGGGCCCACGCGCGGCTACCGGACCGTCACCGTCGTGAACGTCGGGAAGTTCGGCGTCGGGGTGAAGCCCACTACCCGCGCGCGCGCGACGTACGTCTGGATGAGTTCGAACGGGTAGATGCCGACCGCGTCGTCCCAGATCATCGCGCACGCCTGCGCGTAGTAGACCTTGCGTTTGTTCTGGTCCACCGTCTCGGCCGCGAGCTGCAGCACCCGGTCGGCCTGCGGATTGGCGTACCCCATGCGGTTCGCGCTCGACGTGTAGAGCCGCCGCAACACGAAGTCCGCGTCGCCGGTATTGACGCCGTTCGTCTGCATGTCGAGGTCCCAGTCGAGCTTGAGCAGGCGGTCGAGCCACTGCGCGCGCTCCGACTGCGCGTCTTTGACCCGGATGCCGATCGCGCTCCAGTAGGAGAAGAGCGCCTGGGCGACCTCCCGGTCCTGCGGCCCGGAGCCGGGGTTCCAGATCATCGCAGTCTCGAACCCGTTCGGGCGGCCGGCCGCGGCGAGCAGCTGCTTCGCCTTTTGCGGATCGTACGCGTACGGCCGCTGCGGCGCGTATCCGAACACGGTCGAGGGAATCGGCGCCGTCATGCGCCGCGCGATCCCCTTCAGCAGCGTGTTGAGAATCGTGTCGATGTCGAGCGCGTAGATCATGGCCTGCCGGACGCGCACGTCGGTGAACGGTTCGCGCTTGAGGTTCATCCAGATGAAGTAGTACCGGTACGAGGGCTCGGCCACGATGCGCAGATCGTTGTGGCCGCGCAGCGCCGCCAGTTGGTCCGGCGGCAGCCCGTACGTGAGGTCGATCTCCCCGGTAATCAGGGCCGTCACGCGCGCGGCGATTTCCGGGATATCCTTGAAGCGCAGCGTCCGAACGCCGGGGGCGCCGCCCCAGTACCCCGGGTTCGCTTCCAGCACGAGCTCGCTGTCGGGACGGTACGCGGTCACCGCAAACGGCCCGGACCCGACCGGACGGTTGAAGAACCCGGCGGCGTCCATCTTGCCCGCCGGCAGAATCGACAGGAGGGACGCGTTGGCGAGCATCGTGCCCAGCGGCGTCTTCGTCCGGATGCGGACGGCCAGATCGCCCGCCGCGTCGACGGTGTCGACCGCGGCCCACAGCGGACCGTACGGACCCTTGAGCCGGAGCAGGCGTTCCAGCGAGGCCTTGACGTCCCGCGCGCCGAGCGGCGCGCCGTCGTGAAACTTGACGCCGGGACGCAGCGTGAACACCCACGTGCGGGGGTCGGGGGTCTCCCATTTGAGCGCGAGCCCGGGCCGCACCCCGCGCGTCCGGGGGTCCGCGACGACCAGGGTGTCGAAGATGTGCGCGGCGACGATGCGGACGGATTCTTCCGCCGCCTGCGGGCCGAGCGGATCGAGCGCGACGATGCGCGCGGGGAGCGACACACGCAGCTCGCCGGCCGGGGGCCGCGTCTCGGCCGAGGCCGCCGGGATCGCCCCGGCGCGGGCGCCCACCCAGGCGCCTCCCGCCGCGGTGGCCGCCGTCCCGAGGAGCCGGCGCCGCGTCAGCCGCCGCGCGCGGGCGTCCAGGGTCTCATCACTCATCACGTCACCTCCTGGATCGGTCGGGGAGTGGGATGCGCGGCCAGACGGTCCGCGTGGGTAAACACGAGTGGATCGCCGCCGGTGTTGATGAACACGACGGTACTGCCGGCCGTGACCGCGCCGCGGGCGACGTCGGCGAGCAGCGCGGCAAACGCCTTGCCGGTGTAAACCGGATTGAAGATCACCGCGTCGGCCGCCGCCGCGGTGCGAATGGCGTCGAGCGCCGCGGGCGTGGGAACGCCGTACGCCTCGCCGCGTTGGCCGTCGTCGAGGGTGACGCCATCGTCGGCCGCGACGCCGTCGCCGAGCGGTGTGGCGTCGAGCAGCGCCGCGGCGGCGCGGGCAAACTCGCGGATCTTCGGCCCGATCACGGGCGAGAGCGCCCCGACACACACTCCCACGAGCCGGGCCTGCGCGAGCCGTTCGGCGGCCCGGCGGGCACCGACGAGCAGTCCCGCCAGCGTGCTGCCGGACCCCGCCGCGACGTAGACGTGCGCGGGGTGAATCCCGCCCGCGGCGAACTGATCGTCCAGCTCGATCGCCGCCCGCACGTACGCGGCCGTGCCCAGCGCGCCGGCGCGCGAGCCGCCGTGCAAATACATCGGATACGGCCGGCGTCCGCGCGCCCGCTCCTCATCGGCCCAGGCGCTGAGCCGGCGCCGCGTCGCGTCGGAGTACGGATCCATGTCGCTCGTGAACCGGATGTCGGCGCCGAGGAGGCGGTCGAGCAGCAGATTGCCCTGAATGGGTTCCGCCCCCGTGCCCCTGAGCAGCAGCTGGGCCCGCAGCCCCGCGCGCGCCGCCGCCGCCGCCGTTGCCCGGCAGAAGTTCGACTGCGCGGCCGCCGTTGTCATGAGCGAGGTCGCCCCATCGGCGAGCGCGTCACCCACCAGGTACTCGAGTTTGCGCGCCTTGTTGCCTCCGAGGGCCAGGCCGGTCAGGTCGTCCCGTTTGATCCAGAGGTCGATCCCCAGGGTGCGGGAGAGGTTTGGGGCGCGTTCCAACGGGGTCGGCAGCCGCACGAGCGCTTTTCGAGGCAGCCGTGCAAGGGCGGCCGCGACCGCGGACCGGCTCACCGCCGGTATTCCAGCGCGGCCAGCACCGTGCGCATGCCGGCCGTAATGTGATCCCGCATGACACGCGCCGCGGCCTCGCCGTCGTGCGCGGCCAACGCGTCCAGCAGCACCTCGTGGGCCTGCGGATCAGGCGCCGCCAGCCGGGTCGGGTCGAGCAGTCGCGACCGGTAGTATTCGCACTGATCGGCGAGATTTTCCAGGAGCTCATCGAGACGCGGCATGGCCGCGGTACTACGAACGTATCGGTGGAACGCGCGATCCGCCGCGCGCAGCGCCTGGATCGCATCGGGGAGGCCGGCGCGCCGCTCGCGCACGACCGCGTTCAGCCGGTGCGCCCCCGCGAGCGCCTCCGGCGTGATGCGACGGGCGGCCTCCCTGCCGGCCAGCGCCTCGAGCTCCGCCCGCATGAGGTAGATCTCGCGGACGCCCTCGGGATCGAGGCGCGCCACCACGGCTTCCTTGTGCGGGGCAATGCCGACAAACCCCTCGCCGGCGAGCCTCTTGATGGCGTTCGAAACGGTGATCCGGCTGACCCCGAGCTCCCCCGCAATCGTGCTGATGACCAGGGACTCGTCCGGACCCCACCGGCCTTGGATGATGTCCCGTCGGATGGTCTCGTAGGCCGCCTGCTCGCGCGTCTTGAAGTCGATAGTTTCGCGCAATGGAGATTGCATATTACATGCATTATGCAGGATTCAACTGAAATCCTCTGTCGCAGGCGCAAGAGCCGGGCTGAGTTACGTCTTTTCAGGACCCGATGTACGCGGTGCAGGTGACCTCCACGAGCAGGTCGGGATGAATAAGTGATGTCACTTGTACGAGCGTGCTGGCCGGCCGGTGCTCCCCGAAGTACCGCATCCGGACCGGGTTGATTCGGACCCTGTCGTCCATGTTGACGAGGTGGATGAGAACGCTCGTCACGCGGGAGAAGTCGGCGCCGGCGTGCGCCAGCACGCGAGAAATATGCTCGAAGATTTGCTCCGCCTGCCGGGCCGCATCGCCGGGTCCGACCACCCGGCCGTGCTGATCCATCGCGACCATTCCCGAGATGGACAGAAAGTCCCCGGCCCGCACCGCGTCGCAGTAGTGGCTGACCGGCGGGGGCAGCACGCCCTCGAGGCGGATCCGCTGGATGGCCCGGGTCACCGTTCCAGCCACTCGACGAGCGCCCGCGTGACGTGCGACGGCCGTTCGAGCGCGGACAGATGACCACACTCGGGCACGGAGACCAAGCGCGCCGACGCGATGCCGTCGGCGATCTCAGCCGCCCGATCCGGCGGGGTGGCCTCGTCGCCGTCGCCGACGAGGACCAGGGTGGGGCAACGAATCGCGGCGAGGTCCGGCCGCGAGTCGGGCCGGGTCATGATGGCGGTCTGCTGGCGGACGAACGCCTCGGGGCCCGTCTCCTCCGCCATGAGTTGCACGACGCGCCGCAGGGCGGGATCGTTCCGCCGGGAACGGTGCGCCCAGGAGAGAAACAGCGGATCGAGCACCTCTCCAAACCTTCCACGTTGGGCGAGTGCGATCTGGGCGCGGCGGCGGTCGCTTTGTTCCGGCGTGTCCGCCCGCGCCGACGTGTCGAGGAGGGCCAGCCGGGCAACCCGGCCGGGCGACGCGCGCATGACTTCAAAGGCCGTATACCCGCCCATCGACAGCCCGACGAGGGCGAATCGAGGCGGCGCCGCCGCCAGAACGCGGCGCGCGATCCCCGCCACGCTGTCATCGCGCGTGTGGTCCGCGATCATCACCGGACCGAATCGCCACAATGCGGGAAGCTGCTCGGCGTAGAGGCGCGGCGAGCACAGGAGGCCCGGGATGAGGACGACGGGCAGGGATTCGACCATGAGTCTGCTCCCTCAGCGGTGCCGGAACCGAGGCGGCCGCTTTTCGAGAAAGGCGGAAGCGCCTTCGAGCACATCCTCGCACCGGAAGACGCGGCCGCTCAGCTCGAGCGCATACTCGAGCGCCGCGTCCCGCTCCATGTCACCCGCCGCGCGAACGGCGCGCTTGCAGGCCTGGACGGCCTGCGCCGGCGCGTCCGCGAGCCGCCGGGCGAGGGCCAGTGCTGCGGTCCGCGCTTCCCCGCGTGGGACCGTTTGATAGGCGATCCCGAGCGCGAGCGCGTCCGCGGCGGCCAGCGTGTCGCCGAGGTAGAGCAGACTCTTTGCCCGGCTTTCGCCGATCAGCCGGGCCAGGCGGAGCGGACCGCCGGTTCCGGGGAAAACGCCCAGATGGACTTCGGGCAGTCCCACCCGCGCGTCCTCCGCGATGACCCGCAGATCGCAGCACAGGGCAAGCTCCAGTCCTCCGCCGAGCGCCCATCCCTCGATCGCGGCGATCGTCGGCTGCGGCAGATCCTCCAGTTGCGTCCAGACCGCGTTCTCGCGTCGGAGTTTCGCCTCGACCACCCGGTCCCTGACCGGGGCGAACTCTCGCACGTCCGACCCGGCGCAGAACGCCCGCCCGCCGGCGCCCGCGACGATGACGGCCCGGACGGAGCCGTCCGAGGCCACGGCGTCCAAGACCTCGCCGAGTTGCCGCGTGAGATCGAGGGTCACGAGGTTCAGCGGCGGGTTGTTCAGTTCGACCACGGCAACCCCGTCGCCGGGGCGAGAGAGGCCGACCAGCATCGGGCCCGATCACCTCGCTTTCAAAAGCGCGTCGCGCGGCACCGCTCACACGACCTTGTCGCTTCGAAACCGCGCGATCTCCGCGGGCGTGTAGTCGAGGCCGCGCAGAATCTCGTCGGTGTCCTCGCCGAGCAGCGGCGGCCGCCGCCGCAGAGGCAGCGGACGGCCGTCGTAGTGGATGGGATGTGCGAGCACGCGGACGCGGCCGGCTCGTGGATGGTCGAACTCGAGAAACGATTCGTTCCAGCGCACCTGCGGATCGCTCACGACCTGTTCGTAATCCGCGACCGGGGCGGCCCAGATGCCGGCCGGCCGGAAGAGGCCGAGCCACTCGTCGGTCGGACGCTCGGCGAGCACCCGGCCGAGTGCGGCGGAGACTTCTTCGCGCCGCTCGAAGCGCTCGTCGTCCCGGAACCCGGACAGCGCCTCACTGCCCGTGACCTCGGCCAGCCGGCTGACCGGCGCGAGCGAGACCACGATCCAGCCGTCGCGGGTCCGGTAGACGCCGTACGGCGCCTCGTGGAAGGTCGTGGACAGTCCGGCGCGGCTCCGCGGCTGCAGGCGGCCGCCGTTGAGATAGTAGGTGAGCGGTTCGATCTGCAGATCGAGCGCCGCCGATAGCAGGTTGACGTCGACGCGGCATCCCTTCCCCGTCTGCGCGCGGCCGTGCAGCGCCGCGAGCACGCCCAGCGCCAGCAGCGCCGCCGCGTGCTGGTCGACGACCGCCGTCCCCACCGGGGTGGGCGGATCGTCGGCGGCGCCGGTGATCGCCGCGAGGCCGGAGACCCCTTGAACCAGCAGATCCTGCCCGGGATGCTCGCGGTAGGGGCCGTCGGGACCGTAGCCGGAACAGGCGCAGTAGACGAGCCGTGGATTGGCGCGCGCGAGCTCGTCGTATCCGAACCCGTGCCGGTCGAGCACGCCGGGCCGGAAATTTTGCACGAGCACGTCGGAGACGCGGATCAGCCGCCACAGGATCTCTTTGCCGGCGTCCGACTTGAGGTCGAGCGTCAGGCTGCGCTGGTTCCGGTGCGCGAGCAGGTAGAAGACGCTCTCGCCGTTCAGGTACGCGCCGGCTCCCGACCAGGTGCGCTCCCAGGCGCCGCGGCCGGGCTGCTCCACCTTCACGACGTCCGCCCCGAGGTCCGCCAGGAACTGGACGCCGGACGGCCCCTGGAGAAAATGCGTCAGGCTGATGACCTTCACGCCGGCGAGGAACATGCCCCAGGATTGCCCGCGCCGGCGGAGAATCCTGCGCGCCGATGACACGGCGAGCCGCTCCCCGCACGGCGCCGGCCCGGAAGCCCCTCACCGGCATGCTCGGCCAACGCGTCCAGTTCCGCAAGACAATCGCCGAATCGGACGTGTACCTGTTTGCCGGGATCACCGGCGATCTGCATCCCAACCATGTGGACGAAGTCTATATGAGGGGGACGCCGTACGCGGGCCGGATCGCCCACGGCGCGCTGCTGGTGGGCTTCATGTCCACGACCTCGACGCTCATGACGCAGCGCGTTCAGGCCGCGGTCCCGCAGGTCGTCGTCTCCTACGGCTACGATCGGATCCGGTTTATCAAACCCGTGCGCATCGGGGACACCATCACGGTCGACTACACGGTGGTACGGGTCGACGAGACGGAAGGCAGGATGTTCGCCGACGTGACGATCAAGAACCAGCGGAACGACCTCGTCTGCGCCGGCACGCACATCCTGAAGCTCATCGGCGCCGGCGCGTCCGCGCCGCGGCGCCCGCCCACCCGCGGCTCATCCGCCGCGCGATGACGCCGGCCGGCGGGCCGCCGGGCCTCGACGCGCGCCTCGCCCTCACGCTGCGCGCCATCGATCACACCGCACGGCGCCTCGGCGATTCGTTCCCGCACGTCACCGAGGAGGGACGCTGGAAGACCCTCGCCGGGAGCGACGGGCCGCGATGGACGGGCACGACATGGCGGCACGGCAATTGGACCGCGGGCTTCTGGGTGGGATGCCTGTGGCTCGCGTCGCAATGGAGCGGAGATGCCCGGTACGCCGACGCCGCCCGCCTGTGGGCGGAGCGTCTGGCCGGCCGCGAGCATGACGATCGAACCCACGACCTGGGCTTTCTGTTCTATCCGAGCCACGCGGTCGGGGATCTGCTCGGCCACGACGGCGCCCTGAGCGCCCGGGCGCTCGTGGCGGCCCGCACCCTGCTCAGCAGATTCGTAGAGACCGGCGGCTACCTTCAGGCCTGGGGACCCCGGGGCGATCCCGAATGGGTGGGGACCAGCACCATCGACACGATGATGAACCTCCCGCTGCTGTGGTGGGCGTCCCGGAAGACCGGTGACGGCCGGTATGCCGCGGCGGCGGCGGCGCACGCGGCCACTACACGGCGGCACTTCTTCCGGCCGGACGGGTCCACGTACCACCTCGTCGTCTACGGCCGTACGCCCGGCGCCGTGTCCCGGAAAACGACGTTCCAGGGGCATGCGCCGGAGTCCGCCTGGGCGCGGGGTCAGGCCTGGGCCATCGCGGGATTCGCGATCGCTTATCGTGAGACCGGGGCCGGGCAATTCCTTGCCGCCGCGGACGCGGCGGCCCACTATTTCACCCGGCGGCTGCCGGCCGACCGCGTTCCATATTGGGACTTCGACGATCCCGCGATCCCCGACGCCCCGCGCGACAGCTCGGCGGCGGCGATCGCGGCGGACGGCCTGCTCGAACTCTCGGCGGTGCATCCCTCGCCCGCCCGCGCGCGGCGCTACCGCGACGAGGCCGCGTCGCTTCTCGAGGCGCTGGCGGCGCACTGCCAGAACCGCGCCCCCGAGGAGATCGACGGGGTGCTGCTCCACGGCTGCTACTCGCGCCCGCACCGGGAGGGCGTCGACTCCGCGCTCATCTGGGGCGACTACTTCTATCTGCGCAGCCTGGGGCGGGTGCCGGCGGCCGGACGCCCGGTTCTTCCAGGGTAGGAAGGAGACCCGGCCCCCATGTGCAAAACAGTGGGACCCTTGGCGGGACCAGCACCGCGTTCGGTCAGGCCAAGACGCCACGACCGGAGGTCGCGCATGCTGACGAGACGCTCGTTCGTGCGTGGAACAATCGCCCTGGCCGGAGCGGCGTGGGGCGTGAGGCGGGTCCAGGCCGCGGGCGCCGCGCGGACGTTCACCTTTGGCTACGATCAACCTCACGAAACCGCCTACGGCTTCATGGCCGACCGGTTCCAGGAACATCTGCAGCAGTTGAGCGGCGGCACGCTCGCCATCCGGCAGTTCCCCAACGCGGCGCTCGGGCAGGAACCGGAGATGGCGCAGAAAGTCCGCACGGGCGACATCGACTTCGCGATCAACGCCACCGCGAATACCGCGACCGTCGTGCCGCAGGCCGGCGTGTTTTCGCTTCATTTCATCTTTCGCGACGAGAAACATCTCCTCGATTCGGTGACGAACCCCGGCATCAACGCGTACTTCAAGAAGATGATTCTCGACAATACGACGGGCGCGCGGTCGCTCGGCCTGATGACGCTGGGCTTCCGGAACATGTATGCCAAGTTCGCCGTCACGGGCGCGCACGACCTGGTGGGGAAGAAGGTGCGGGTGCAGGCGACGAAGACCGAAGACGCGTTCTTCAGCGCCTACCGCGCGGTGCCGGTGCACATGCCGTTCGGACAGGTGTACACGTCGCTGCAGACCGGACTCGTGCAGATCGCCGAAAACGGGAACGACATCTACCTCAAGAACAAGCACTACGAAGCGGCCCCGGTGCTCTCGAAGACGCAGCACGAGGCCAACAACAACCAACTCTGGATGAGCCAGAAGACGTGGGACAGTCTCTCCGCCCAGCAGCAGCAATGGGTGGAGGCGGCGGCCGGCTATGCCCTGCCGCGGGCGGCGCGGCAGGCGCTCGTGAACGACGCCGCCGCGGTCAAGACGCTGCAGGGGCTCGGGGTGAAATTCAACCAGAAGGTCGACAAGCAGAGCTTCGTGACGCTCGCGGCTCCGCTGCAGGATCCGCAGGCTCAGGAGCTGGGCCCGTACGCGGTCCAGCTCCTGAAGCTCGTGCGCAATGTGACGTAACGTGCCGAGGCGGGCCGGCGTCCCCGCGCGCGGGAACGCCCCGGCTGACGCCGGGAGCCCGGGTGAGGAAGGGGCCCTCGCCGCGGGCGTCGTCCTGGCGCCCAAGCAGCGGATCACCGTCCGCGCGTCCCGGCATCTCAAGTGGCCGGCGCTCGACGTCCTGGAGCGATTCCTCATGGTCGTCTGCGCCCTGCTGCTGCTCGGCTTCACCCTCTGCGAGCTGGCCGACGTCAGCTTCCGCACGATCGACCGCCCATGGCTCGACGCGGGGGAGTTCGAAATCGGCTTCTTCGTCTGGGGCGTGTTCCTGGGCATGGGCGTGGCGGTCCGCCGGGACCAGCACTTCCGACTGACCGCGCTCGGACAGTCCCTGCGCGGCCGCAAACGCCTGCTGGTCGAGACGCTCAACCGGCTGGTGATTCTCGGCACCGCCGTGTGCATGATCGTGTTCGGCTATCGCAACTATCTCAACGGGTTCGGAAGTTTCCTGATGCCGTCGGTCACGCCCATCGCCGTGCTGTACGCCGCGATTCCGGTGGGAGGCGCCCTGGCCGCGCTCTTCACGATCGAGGAGCTGGTCAACGGCTGGCGCCGCGGCTACGAGTCGCCGGCCGACACGTCGCCCGGGACCCACGGATTGCCGGTGACGTAAAAGCCGCCCCGGATGGATACCAACGCCGTCGCCCTGATCGTGATGATCGTGACGTTCATCTATCTCGGCTACCAGGGGGTGCCGGTGGCGTTCGCCCTCATCGCGGGGGCGCTGGTGACCACGACGCTGTTCACCAAGATCACGCTCGCCTCGATCGTCGGGCAGATGTTCAACGGCATCAACCAGCTCGAGTTCCTGGCGATTCCGTTCTTTCTGCTGACCGGCGACATGATGACGTCCGCGAACATCACCTGGCGGCTGATCAGCTTCGCGCAGGCGCTCGTCGGCCACTTCCGCAGCGGCCTCGCGCATGTGGTCAGCGTTTCGAGCATGCTCTTTGCCGGCATTTCGGGCTCGATGACGGCCGACGTCGCCGCCATCAGCACGGTCGTCATGCCCTACATGGAACGAGAGGGATACAATCCCGCCTTCTCCGCCGCGCTGGTCGCCGCCGCCTCGACCATCGCGGCGATGGTGCCGCCGAGCATCATGGCCATTATCTACGGGGCGGTCGGAAGCGTGTCGATCGCGGGCCTGTTTCTCGGCGGAGCCACCCCCGGGCTCATGGTCGGGGTCGGGTTGATGGT
This sequence comes from bacterium, assembly GCA_035945995.1. Taxonomy (NCBI): domain Bacteria; species bacterium. The sequence goes on along the minus strand of DASYZR010000141.1, from coordinate 7,891 downwards.
CTACAGTTACGTCTTCGGCCCGCCCGGCATCCGCAAGCAGCGGGCGACGCTCGGCCAGATGGCCGGCGCAACGCGCGCGGCGCTGCTGCCGCTGATGATCCCGATCATCATCGTCGGCGGCGTCGGCTTCGGCATCATCACGCCCGCCGAGGCCGGCATGATCGCGGTCACGTACATCCTCGTCGTGCTCCTGCCGCTGCTGAACCGGGGGCACATCCGCCACCTGCCTCGCGATTTCATGGAGGCGGCCGTCCTCTACTCCCTCCCGATGGCGGCGGTCGCGAGCGCCTCGGCCGTGGGATGGCTGCTTGCGTATCTCGGCGGTCCGACGATCGTCAGGGGCTGGATTGAAGCGCTCGCGGGCGGCAACCGGATCGTCATCATGTACGCGATGGTGCTCGTCCTCACCATCGCCGGCGATTTCCTCGACGGGGCGCCGGCGATCGCGATCTTCATGCCCATCATCCTCTCGCTGACGCAGCTGGGGCACATCAACCCGGTGCATATGGGCGTGCTCGTGATCGTGAGCCTCGCGTTCGGCCTGATCACCCCGCCCTACGGGCTGATCCTGTTGCTGGCCTCGACCCTGGCCGGCGTTCCGTTCAGCCGCGCCCTCCGCCAATCGGTCCCCTTGTACGCCGTCTTCTTTCTCGTCATCACGTTGATCATTCTGTTCCCGAACGTGGTGTTGTGGCTGCCGCGCCTGATCCTTCCACAGTCGGTCGGGTGCTTTCCCAACCAAAACGGGCCCGGCTACATCTGCCCGCCGCCGTAGCCGCCGGGCCGAGTGTGGTGGGTACGAGCCGTCCAGACGTCAGCGAAAATGCCGGGCCAGCTCCGAGGCGTACGTCCGGCCGAGCGTTTCGCCGTGTCGCGCCACCCAATCGCTGAAACGCCCGCGCGCGATCGGCGGACAGACCGAGACGAGCAATTCGGCCATCAACCCCGCGATCTCACCACGGGTGAGCACGACGTCGCGGACGACGGCGCCGGCCGCCGCGAGCAGCGCCCGCACGACGCCGGGAGGGGTGTGGAGGAGACGCGCGCGGCTCCCGACCGCCCGGGCGATGAGCCGCACCACGCCGTCGAAGGTATGCGTCTCGGGCCCCACGACGTCGGCGACGGCGTTCTCCGAACCCGCGCCGGCCTCGACCGCGATCTCCGCCAGGTCGTCGACGTCCACGCACTGCAACCGGTAGCCGCCGTTGCCCATGACCGGGAACACCGGGCTGCGCCGCAGGAACCACGCGATGTTGTTGACCAGGATGTCGCCGGAGCCGTACACGAGCGCCGGCCGAAGGATGGCGTAGGACAGGCCGGACTCCCGGATGATCCGCTCCACCACGGCCTTGCCGCGAAAATACGGGAGCGGTGAGTCTTCGGCGGCGTTCGTCACGCTCAAGTGGACGATCCGGCGGACGTCCGCGGCCCGGCAGGCCTGAACGAGCACCCTGGTGCTCTCGACCGCCGTGTCGAACGTCGTGCCCCGGTGCGGAAACCGGACCCAGTAGGTATTGTACAGGACGGCCGCTCCGCGCAGCGTCCGGGCCAGTTCGTTCGGATCGTCAAACCGGTACGGCGCCACCCGGACCCGGTCGCCGAACGGGTTCGGCCGGGCCGGATGGCCGGTGAGCGTGAGCACGCGCCGGCCGGTGGCGAGAAGCCGGCGGGTGATGGCGCGCCCGCTGAAGCCGAACGCTCCCGTGGCGACGTGAATCTCGTCATCGTCCATCGCGGCGAGTCCGGATGTCAGATCGGCTTCAGGGCAGCCACCTGCTCCTCGGTGAGCAGACGGACCTTGGAGCCCCGCAGGATCAGAAAGAGCTTGGCCGTCTCCTCGAGCTCCTCGATGGCGCTGGCGGCGGCGTCCAGCGAGGTGCCGGCCACCACCGGACCGTGATTGGCGAGGAGAACCGCGTGGTGCCGGCCGGCCAGCCCCCGCACGGCCTCGGCGAGACCGCGGTCCCCCGGCGGATAGTAGGGCACGAGCGGCAGCCGGCCGACGCGCATCACGTAGTAGGCGGTGATCGGCGGCAGCACGTTTGCGTGGTCGACGTCCGCCAGCGCGGAGACGGCGACCGAGTAGGTCGAGTGCAGATGCACCACCGCCCCGGCCTGCGGCCGCTCCTCGTACATGACGCGATGAAGGACGCTCTCCTTGGTCGGCGGGTCGCCGGCGACGAGCGTGCCGGTCGCATCGAGCTTCGCGAGCCTCGCCGGATCGAGCCGCCCGAGCGAGACGTTCGTCGGCGTCATGAGCCAGCCGTCCTCGAGCCGCACGCTGATGTTGCCGGCGCTCCCGACGCTCAGACCGCGCGCAAACAGGGACGCCCCGAGCCGGCAGATCTCCTCGCGCACCGCCGCTTCGCTCAGTCGAGACATGCGAATGCCCTCACGAAGAAATCCTCCCCGCCGAAATTGCCGGACTTGAGCGCCAGCGCGATCGCCGGCTCGCCGAGACTCGCCGTCCAGGGCACGCCGGGATCGATCTGCGAGCCGATCCGCAGCCCGGTCACGCCGAGCGCCTGCACGACGGCGCCGGAGGTCTCGCCGCCGGCGACGACCAGGCGGCGAACGCCGCGCTCGACGAGCCCGCGGGCAATGCCGGCCAACGCGTCCTCGACAAGGCGCCCCGCACGCTCGCGGCCCAAAGAGTCTTGAATGACGCGCACGCGGTCGGGCGGGGCGCTCGCCGAGACCAGCAGCGGTTTCGCGCCGAGACGCGGCCCCGCCCAGTCAAGCGCACGCGCGACGACCGGCTCGCCGGCGGCCAGCGCCATCGGGTCCACGTCGAAGACGGGATGCGTCGCACGCATAACCGCCACCTGCGCCAGCGTCGCCGTCGAGCACGAGCCGGAGATCACGGCCGCCGCTCCGCGCACGCGGGGCAGCCGGTCCGCCGGCTGCACGGACTCGAGCCGCCCGGCGCGGCGAAAGTTCTCCGGCAGGCCGAGCGCGATGCCCGACCCGCCGGTCACGAGAGCGAGACCGGACACCGACGCGCCGATGGTCAGGAGATCGGCGTCGTCGACCGCGTCGAGGATGGCGTGCCGGCGGCCGTCACGGCGCAGCCGCGCGAATTCGCCGCGCACCGCGTCCACGCCGCGGCGCACCGCGGCGAGGGGTACCAGCCCAACCTTGTGAGGCGTCTGCCGGCCGAGCACGCGCACCAGGTTCCCGTCGCGCATCGGCGTCAGCGGATGATCCCGCATCCCGGATTCGGACAACAGCACGTCTCCGACGAAGAGGTATCCGCGGTAGACCGTCCGGCCGTTTTCGGGAAAGGCGGGACAGAACACGGTAAAATCGGCGCCCAGCGCGTCGAGTAGCGCATCGGCCACCGGACCGATGTTGCCGCGGTCGGTCGAATCGAAGGTCGAGCAGTACTTGAACACGATCTGTCCCGCGCCGCCGCCCCGCAGCCACGCCAGCGCGGCGAGCGACTGCGCGACCGCCTCCGGCGCCGGGATCGTGCGGCTCTTGAGGGCGATCACCACCGCATCGACCGCCTCGGGCGCGGCGTGACCCGGCGGGCCGATCAGCTGAACGGTGCGCATGCCGCGCCGAGTCAGCGTGTTCGCCAGGTCCGTCGCGCCCGTGAGGTCGTCCGCAATCGCCCCGAGCAGCATCGCCATGGTCCGCGCGCGGGGCCGCCGTCCGCGGCGTCAGGCCGCGACACCCCAGCGTCGCGCCCATCCCAAGCCGGCGCGGGTATCGCCGGCGGGCCGGTATTCGCAGCCGACCCACCCGTCGTAGCCGAGCTCGTCCAGCAGCTCGAGCAGATAGGAGTAATTGACCTCGCCACGGTCCGGCTCGTGACGCTCGGGAACGCCGGCGATCTGCACGTGGGCGTACTCGCCGGCCAGATCGCGAACGTGCGCGGCGAGATCGCCCTCCATGATCTGGCAGTGGTACAGGTCGAGCTGCAGCTTCACGTTGTCGCGGCCCACCTCGCGCAGGATCGCCGCGGCCTCGCGGGTCGTGGTGAGGAAGTAGCCGGGCATGTCGCGCCTGTTGATCGGCTCGATCAGCACGCTGACGCCGTGCGCCGCGGCGCGGTCGGCGGCACGCCGGAGGTTCGCGACGAAGACCGCGGTCCCTTCGCGCCGGTCCCGCCCCGCGGGCCAGATCCCGGCCATGGCATGAAGCCGCGTGCACCCGGCCGCGAGCGCGTGCTCGAGCGCACGCTCCATCCCGGCCATGAACTCATCCTCTCGGCCCGGCAAGGCCGCCGTACCGCGCTCGCCCTTGGCCCAGTCGCCCGGCGGCAGGTTGAAGAGCGCCGGCGTCAGGCCGTACCGCGCGAGGTGCCCGGCGATCTCGGACGGCGGGAAATCGTAGGGGAAGAGATACTCGACGCCGGTGAAGCCCGCCTCCGCGGCCGCGGCGAAGCGGTCGAGAAAACTCACTTCCTGAAACATCATGGTCAGATTGGCCGCGAGCTTCGGCACGGCTGCATCTCCACGACCGTCTTCCCGCGGATCGTCGCCGACGTCCCTTTCGACGATCGAGCGCAGAATGCCCGCCTGACGGCGGAACCGGCCGCCGGAAGGAGGCGCCGGGGATTCGCCGGGCGCAGTCGAAGAGTACAGCGGAGCTCAGAAATCACTCTGTTGGGCGGTGACGGACCGTGCGAGATTCGCAGGAGGGCGCTTCGCAGCGCGACAACGGCACGGAAGAGGTTTCGTGGCGCCTCATCGAGTCTGGCATGGCGGTGCTCGCTTCGGACGGCACGCCCATCGGTCATGTGACGCACGTTCTGGGAGATCCCGATCGTGATATCTTCGACGGCGTCGGCTTCCGGCACCACCTGTGGACCACGCACCGGATGGCGTCCGCCGCCATGGTCGCCCGCATCACGGAACGGGCGGTTTCGCTGCGCATCTCGGCGGCGGAGGCGGAGCAGTGCCCCGCGTACCAGGAAGAGCAGGTTTATCGAATCGGCACGACGGGGTTCTTCCGGCACCACCCGGGCTGGCGCAGCGGGAATCGCCCGTAAACGGGAGGACCACGATGACCTTGCGAGGGTGGCAGGCCACCTGCCCGGAGTGTCAGTGGAACATGCACGCGGTGCATCGCGAGCACGCCGACGCCGCCAAGCGGATGCACGAGGAGTCCACCGGCCACCGCCGCGTGACCGTTTCCCCGGTCGCGCAAAGCGATTCCACGAGCCGCTCCTCGGGCCAAGAATCGCCGCCGAAGGCCGGCGGACCGGTATAGCGTGGTCTCTGCGCGCACGAGGCCGCAGAGGCCGCTCCAACCGTCTGGCCGCGCGCCGACCGGGGCATACATCCCACGCGGGACCGGGCACAAGGCCACCGCATGTTGGGGTCGTTCCGACCCGGGAGCATACAGATGCGCTACGTCGGGGCTTTGGGTCTCCTCATCGCGCTCGCGCTGGTTGTCTCGCTGAGCCTGAAGCAGGCGACGCAGCTGGCGAAGGGACCGTCGTCTGGAACCGCCGTCGGCGCGGCCCAGCGAGCCGCCGGCGCCGCGTCAGAGCACGCGCAAGAGGTGCTCAAGAACCAAGTGGGCGGCACGAAGCCCTAGGCGCGGCGTCTCCCTCCGTTGGGTCAGCTTGCCACCGCGACTTTCGTGGTGGCCGAGGGCAGACCGTACAGGTTGATGGCGTTCCCCCCGAGGATGCGGCGCTTGGCGTCCTCCGAAAGAAACGGAAGGTCGTAGATGCTGCTCGGCAGGTCGAAGTCCCAGTGCGGATAGTCTGATGCGTAGAGGACCTGTGTGTCCGCGTGGATGGCCGCGAACGTCGCCTCGAGCAGATCAAGATTGGAGCGCTCCATCGGCTGGACGGTGTAATAGAACTCGCACATGTACTCGCTGGGCCGCTTCTTCAAGAGAGGAGCCTCTGAAGAACGCATCATGTACTCATTGTCCAGGCGCTGCATGAGGAATGGGATCCAGGCGACGCCGCTCTCCATCCAGACAAGCTTCAGGCGCGGGAAGCGCTCGGGAATGCCATTCACCACCAAGTTGGTGAGGTGCACGATGTTGTAGAGTGTGCGGCCGACGCCGTGCGCGGAGAGGAATTTGTTGAACTGCTCGGTCAGGCGATCCTGCCAGTTGTACGTCGAGTGGAAGGCAAGGGGCATGCCTCGCTCCTCGATCGCCGCATAGACCTTCATGTAACTGCGGTGATGGACCGGCCGGTGGAAGGTGCTGCCGACGACGAAGCCAATGACGCCGCGGCGATCGGCGAACTCCTCGACCATCTCCCCGCTGGCATCGGGGTCGTTGAACGGCAGGGAAATCATCGTGCGCAACCGCGGCTCCTCGGGGAGCACGCGCTCGGTGATCCACCGAGCGTAGGCGCGGCTGACGGCCACCTGGACATCCACCTCGGGCAGGATTCCCATGTTGAGGAGCGCGGTCGGGAAGAGGTTGGCGTAGTCGATCCCGATGGCGTCCATCGCCTTCTTGACCACCCCGACGTCGGGGGTGCGCGGCTCGCGCTGCCGCTGCTCGGCGCTCAGATTGTAACGCTGGATGCGGCCCCCCACGGTGCGGTCCCCGACCGGCCCTGTCGTTCATGTCCAGGCTCAGTATCACGGTGGTAGCAGTGGTAATGGTGGCGGCACGGGCAACCGACCGAAAAACGGCTACTGCATTTCGGCAGGTCACATCAGGCGTCGGGTGGGATGGAGGGTGGCACCAAAGTCGAGCGAAGAGGTCGTTTCAATGCATTTCGTTTTGCTCGCCTCCCATGGCGCGGAGATATGCCCCACCTCGAACGCGAAAACGCGAGACCTGTTGCTCAAGCGGGCACCGGAAATCCCGGCGCTGGCGAAGCGGCTTGGCGTCAATCTTGTTGCGGGGCCGTTTGTGAGCCGTGAGCATATTAGTGTCGTTGTCGTGGAGGCGGCCAAGGCTGAAGCCGTGGATCAATTCATTTCCGAAAGCGGACTAGCCTAGTGGAACAGCGTCAGAGTATTGCCGTTCCTAACGATGGAGGAAGGCATGAAAGAACTGAGTGCCATGAAGACTCTTTTTTTGATTTGCGCGATTGTCGGGGAGGGTGCTTCGGTATCCTCCCTTTCGTTTTTGTTCGTTCGGCAGGATGCTTTTCCCCGAACAGAATGAAGCGCAATGCATGGCTTCCCCTCGAACACAAAACCCTGTTCAATACCGGCAACTCCGCTCACGTGTGAGCGTCGAGCAGGCCGCGCAACGGATCGGGATCTCGGCGGTCCACTACCGCGCTGTTGTCGTGTTCGGGAATGACCGTTTCACTGAGGAGGCGATTCAGCCGGTTCTTACCGCGACAGGTGTTGCGGAGGACCGGCTCCGCGCCTGGGAGCAGCGGCCCCAGGGTGACACTCGAATCCCGCCCGCGCGGTAGGGAAACGGCGGTCGATGGGCGCGGCAACGTAGTCTCGGACGACGCGGCGCACGAAGGATGCCTTGCGCTTGAAGCTAAGATTTCCGGCCGAAGGAACGGTGCGGCGTAGAGCACGACCTTTGCCCGCACGACATTACGATACGATGACGAATACTTCCCCGCAATGGCCTCCAGCGTCTTGCGGGTCTCGACGGACAGTTCGATCTGATATGGGCTTTCTCTGGCCATTGGTAGCAGGGGAGTAGCAGGCTAGACGCAACACGCTGGGAGCATTGCTTGGCTCCTCGGGCATGACTCGAACCTGCAACCCTCCGGTTAACAGCCAAGGACGTGATCTCCGTCGCAGGTTGGGGGGTAACTGGGGGCCTGCTTTTCTGACACCTTCGCCAGCCCTGACCGACCCGAGACATAGGTAACAGGTTGTACCGGACACATGGGTAACACCTCCTCCCTCTGAAAGGGGGGGAGCGATGCCCTGGAAGGAGTGTTCGGTGATGGACGAACGACTGCGGTTTGTCGCGCGCCGGCTGGCCG
>DASYZR010000140.1 GCA_035945995.1 bacterium | reverse complement strand
GCCGGCGCTCGCGACGAGCAAGTGGTGGAAAGAGGAGCGTCACGGGGTCTTCATCGACTATAACCAGAACGCCAAGGATCGCACGGTGGCCGCCGCGTATTCGGTGCGTCCGACCCCGGACGCGCGGGTTTCGGCGCCGCTCTCGTGGGATGAAGTCGACGTCTGCGATCCCCGCGACTTCACGCTCGCGACGATGCCGCGGCGCTTCGCCGACGGGGGCGACCGGCATGCCGGGATCGACGCGTCCGCCGCCTCCCTCGCGGGTCTTCTCGACCTATCCGCGCGCCATGAGCGGGAGGGCCTCGGCGACGCCCCGTGGCCGCCGCACTACCGAAAGCAGGCCGGGGAGCCGCCGCGCGCCCAGCCGTCCCGCCGCCGGGCGGCGAGCCACCCGCTGATTGAAATCGCGCGGGCGCACCGCAGGGACGACGCGCTCGCGGGCCTCGCGCGCTGGCGGACCCGCCATCCCGAGGCGGCCGGGTACCTGACGCTTGAGGACGTCCTCGTCGATTCCATGCGCGGCCGCTCGAGCACCTGGACCCGCATCCGCGTGAACTTGCAACACGTGCCGGCGGGGTTGCGGCCGGAGCAGGAGGCCCTCGATCCGGACGAAGCACCGGCTGCGCCGAAGCGGCCTCATCGCTAGCGGCCGCTCACGCCGAACACCTTCGCCAGCTCAAACGGCGCGGTGACTTCGAGCTGATCGTAGCGGCAGTCGGCGGGCCGCTTGTCCGGCCGCCATCGCAGAAACAGGGCCGCGTGGCGGAACCGCCGGCCCTGCAGGTGATCGTACTTCACCTCACAGACCCGCTCGATTCGCAGCGGCTCCCACGACAGATCCTTGCCGGCGCTCCAACGGCTCTGGCCCCCCGGCATGCGGACCAGGCCGCCGGCGTCAGGGGTCGCCCAGTCGCGCCACGGATGATGGTCCAACGCTCCCCGCCGCAGCGGCGCGAGTTCCCGCGCCAGCTCTTTGCGCGCCGCCATCGGAAAGGCCGACGTCACGCCCACGTGGTGCAACGCCCTCCGCTCGTCGTACAGTCCGAGCAGGAGCGACCCGACCGCGTCGGCGCCGCTCTTGTGCCAGCGAAACCCGGCGACGGCGCAATCGGCCGTGCGCGCGTGCTTGACCTTGATCATCGCCCGCCTGCCCGGCTGGTACGTCCCCCGTGCCGGCTTCGCGATGACGCCGTCCAGGCCCGCCCCCTCGAACTCGCGGAGCCACACCAGCGCCGTCGCGTGGTCGGGCGTGACGGGTGTCAGATAGAGGGGCCGCGCCGCGCGGCCCAGCACGCCCTCGAGCAGGCGCCGCCGGTCGGCCTGCGAGGCGGTCCGAACGTCGCGGCCGTCCACCGCGAGCAGGTCGAATGCGACGAACGCCGCCGGCGTCGCCTTCGCCAGCATGGCGACGCGCGAGGCGGCGGGATGGAGCCGGAGCTGCAGCGCGTCGAAGTCGAGTCCGTGCGCCGTCACGATGACGATCTCGCCGTCCAGCACGCACCCGGCGGGCACCTGTGCCAGACACGCCTCGTGCAGTTCCGGGAAGTATCGGTCGAGCGGGCGCAGGTCGCGGCTCTGAATGAAGACGTCCACGGCGCCGCGAAACACGACGGCGCGGAATCCGTCCCACTTCGGCTCGTACAGCCACCCGTCGCCCGCCGGGAGCGCTTCGGCCGACGCGGCAAGCATCGGCTCGATCGGCGGGGCGATCGGAAATGCGGAGGTCGTCGTGGGGTGGCTACTCCGGGGCAGTGGTCACAACTGCTGACGCGTCAAATACTCGCGGCCGCGGGTCGTGATCATCGCTCGTCCCACTCCGCCGACGTGCCGGTTCCATGCCACCAATGCGTAGTCCGCACAATACAGCAGGTGACGTTCCACCACGTCTGTCGCCAAGCCAAGATTCTTCGCCAGCGTCGCGCTATCGGCGCCGTCGGGCTCCTCCCGCAACGAGGTCAGCACGCGGTTTCGGTCACCGTCTAAGGCCATAAAAACCTCCTCGTCTCGACGGGAACCACCGCCGCCGTTTCTTGACCAGCGCACCAAACGATCGCGGCTATCCCCCAATGATACGCCTGCCCGGCTCGAAAGCAAGACAAAATCGGGGCGCAATCCGTCCCGACGACTCCGGCAAGAGCGGGACCGCGCACGTGGACGAATCGCCTACGCGGGCCGGCACGCGTGCCCACTCGCGTCGATGCTCCTCTGGAGCTCGGACCGTAATCCGGCACGCGCGGCAATGCGGGCGGCATATCCGAGCGCGGCGATCTTGGAGATGTCGAAATGGTAGTCGCTGAAGAGTCCGTCGAGCTCCTGTCTGCCGAAGTGCGCGAAATCAGGCCGCCCGCATGCTCGGCCGACAACGTTAATCAATGGCCTGATACACGCCGCGAACCACCAAGGGATGGACGGCAACCAGGGAGAGCGGTGCAGCCCCTCAGCCACCCACCGGATCAGGTCTCCCGCATGATGGCATCCCCCATCCGTCACATTGTAGGCGACGCCGGATTGTCCGGCTTCCATGACCAGGAGATGCGCGGCCGCCAGATCATCCGCGTGCACGAGATCGACCACGTGACGGCCGCCATCCGGGAGCGGGATCACCGGCAGCCGCGCGACCTGTACCGCCTGCGGCATGAAATATCGATCGCCCGATCCATAGACGATGCACGGGCGGACGATCATGACGTGAAGACCGGCCGCGACCGCGTCCTGCGCCAATTGCTCCGCGCGGACTTTGGACGCCCCATAGATGCCCGCCGGGTTGACCGGGGCGTCTTCCGCGACCCCCAGGGGCAGCCGATCGCCGTACACCGAGACAGAACTCGTGTACACGACCCGGCGGACCCGCGCTGCAAGAGCGGCCTCGAGCAGCCGGCGGGTTCCGTCCACATTCGTGTCCAAGATCTCCGCGTCCCCGTGTCTGTGCGTATCCACGGCTCCGGCAACGTGATAGATCTGCGCGATACCCGCACAGGCCGGCCGCAGACTCGCCGCGTCTCGAAGGTCCCCGACCGAGATCTCCGCGCTTGACCCGAAGAGCGCACGGGCGCGCTCCGAGCTGCGCACCAATACGCGGACGGGGCACGTCCGTTCCAGCAGCGCACGAACAATCGCGCTGCCCACCAATCCGGTCGCGCCGGTCACCAGCACGCGGGGCTGAGGCACCGATTCGGATCTCGGTCAGAACTGTGAACCTGGACGTTTCATATGCGGCACAGCGGGACACATTGCCAAGACATCGGGGCTCGACGGCATCCTCCGGTTGTTCGAAATTTCAGGAAGCACCCATATCCTTCCTCTCGGAGCCGGCGCGCCAAAGAAAGAGCGGCCGGTTTCCGGCCGCTCTCGTTATCTCGTATCCGGCGTCTGAAGAGGGCGCCGATATGTTACCCGATGACCCGGAGGTTGCCCGCCTGGGGACCCTTTTGTCCCTGCGTGGCCTCGTACTCGGCCTTCTGGCCCTCGCGTCAGGCCGGCTGCCGTTTGCCGTGGCCGCGCGAGCGCGTCGTGTACGCCTGGATGTGGTGGAGGATCGCCGGTTCGTCCCGCCGGTTGAACCGCAGTTCGGCCCGAGGCGGCCGCGGCGTCACCACGCCGCTGTTGATCCGCCAGCCGCGGTGGATCATCGCGTTGATGCCGGCGAGAACCGCCTCAGTCCCCCAGAAGACCAGCCCGCTCGCCCGCGATCGGGTGGCGGTGGGAGCCGCCCAGTTGCCGTCCAGGTATCCGCGCAGGAACGGGG
>DASYZR010000139.1 GCA_035945995.1 bacterium | reverse complement strand
CACTCCAGGCTCGCGCCGAGATCCACGGATCCGTGGCGGTGGGCGAAGGCGTAGCGCGCGCGGACGACCTCGACCCCGTCTGTCGCGGGGCGGGCTCCGTCTGTCGCGGGGTCCCCCGCCCGTGCCGTCGGAGGCTCAACTCCGTGGCGGGTGGGCGCCGGATGCGCCGTGCGCGTGAATCCGGCGCCGTATCGCCGGAGCCGGTCCCGAAGGCTCTCCGCGGCGGAGGTCTCAGGCAGGGACACAGACGTGCCGCAGCAGCCGGAGCGTCCGGCGCTTCGCGTCCGGGCCGATCGCGAGGACCGGGCCGACGCACGAGGGACAGCCGGCCTCGCAGGCACAGCCCTCGACGAGCGCCGCGGCGGCCTGTAGGAGCTCGTGCCGCAGGGCGTAGAGCCGTTCGGCCTGTCCGACGCCGCCCGGCACCTGTTCGTAGACCGTCACCGTCGGCTCACCGGTATGCGGCGATCGAATCTCCGCGAGCGCCCCGAGATCGCGCGGATCGCACATGAGGTAGAGCGGCGCCAGATTGTGGAGGGCGTGGGCGGCGCCGAGCAGCGCGCCCTGCAGCGCGTCGTTCCCGTTCGCCCCGCGGAAGACGGGGTCGAGATCGGCGGCGCGCGCCCGCGGGAACACCCACCACGCCGCGGTGGTGTGGAGCGTCGTCTCCGGCAGATGGATGGTCCCGAAGCCGACGTTCTCGTGCGTCGAGAGCGTGAGCTTCTTGAAGATCGTCGGCCGGAAGGTGACGGTGACCTCGCCGTGCGCCGCGTCCTCCACGCGCGCGAACTCCGCCAGCACGCGCAGATCGGTGGCGATCTGCGCATCCGTGTAGTAGTCGACCTCGACGCGCCGGACGTAGGCCTTGCGCTCGTCCCAATCCAGCCGGTCCACGTGATACTGCTGTCCCAGGTGCAGGTAGATCGCGTCCTCGTGCACGAACGCCGGGGCCGAGGCGAGATCGATCTCGCCGATCACGCGCGGCCGCGGGTCCGTCGTATCGATAATCACGACGTTCTCCTGGCTCGCGCTCCGCAGGCTCACCTCCTGGGCCGGGTACGCCTCGGCCACGTAGTGCCAGGCGTCCTCCTCGTGGTGGAGCACGCGCGCCTCTTCGAGATAGGTCAGAATCTCGGGCAGCGTGCTCGGCCCGAAGGTCTCGCCGTCCCGCAGCGGCAGCTCGAACGCCGCGCACTTCAGGTGGCTGGCCAGGACGAGCAGGTTGTCGGGATTGGTGCGGGCTTCCTCCGCGCCCTGCCGCAGCACGTAGTCGGGATGCCGCACGATGAACTGATCCAGCGCCGCGCTGGTCGCCACCAGGACGGCCAGCGCGCGCTCGCGGCGCCGGCCCGCCCGTCCCATCTGCTGCCACGTGCTGGCGATCGTGCCCGGATAACCGACGAGCACCGCGGCGCTCAGCTGGCCGATGTCGATGCCGAGCTCGAGCGCGTTCGTTGCGGCGACCGCGCGGACGGTCCCGCTGCGCAGGCCGGCTTCGATGCGGCGCCGTTCCGACGGCAGGTAGCCGGCCCGGTACCCGCAGATGGCGTCCGGCGGCAGCGCCCGCCGCTCGGCGGCCGCGCGCAGGTACGTGGTCAGGAGTTCCGCCGCGAGCCGCGACCGCGCAAAGAAGATCGTTTGAATCCGGCCGCCCAACAGCTCGCCGGCCAGGGCGACCGATTCCCGGACGGCGTCCGCGCGGATGCCGAGATGCTCATTGACCACCGGCGGATTGTAGAGGCCGATCACGCGCTCGCCGGACGGCGCGCCGTTTCGATCGATCACCGCCATCGGCCGGCCGGTCAGCCGCTCGGCGTGTTCGCGGGGGTTCCCGATCGTCGCCGAGCAGCAGATGAACTGCGGCGCGCTGCCGTAGAAGCGGCAGATCCGCGCGAGACGCCGCAGCACGTTCGCGAGATGCGAGCCGAACACGCCGCGGTAGTGGTGCAGCTCGTCGAGCACGACGTAGCGTAGGTTCTCGAACAGGCGCAGCCACTTGGTGTGGTGCGGCAGGATCGCGGTGTGCAGCATGTCCGGGTTGGTGACGACGACGTGGCCCGCGGTCCGGATCGTGCGCCGCGCGTCGGCCGGGGTGTCGCCGTCGTACGTGAAGGCGCGCACGTCGGCGCCCAGAGCCCCGGTGACCGTCTGCAGTTCATCGACCTGGTCCGCGCCGAGCGCCTTGGTCGGAAACAGGTACAGCGCGCGCGCCTCGGGCTCACGCAGCACGGTATCGAGCACCGGGAGGTTGTAGCAGAGGGTCTTGCCGGACGCGGTCGGGGTGACGACCACCACGTCGGCTCCGCCCCGGACGAGGCGGTACGCCTCGGCCTGATGCGAGTAGAGCTCCCGGATGCCGGTGCGGCCGAGTGAGGCCAAGAGCCGCGCGTCGAGGCCGGGGGGAAACGGCGCGAATTCGGCCGGCCGCTCCGGAATGGTGTGCCAGGCGGTGAACTGCGGCGCGAACCGCGGGCGGGTGTGCAGCGCCTCGATGATTTGGTCCAGCGTCATGCTCCGGCTCCCGCGACGAGTTTACATGTATATACGCGAACTGGCGTTCGCCGTGAACCGGGAGACCTCCTTCGGCGATTTCGGATGATCGGTGACCTGATTGAGGAATTTATGATAGTATCACTGTTTGATAAGCATGACTTTCCGACCGGAGGATCGCTATGGACCAGGTCGTCCGCCTGAAGCGCAAGGGACAAATTACGCTGCCGGCGTCGGTCCGAGAGAGGCTCGCGTTGCGTGAGGGGGATCTGCTACGGGTCACCGTCGAGGGGCGTCAGGTTGTGCTCGAACCTGCGGTACAAGGGCATGCGGTGGCGGTGCCGGTCGGCGCCGGCCGGTTCGACGCGGTCGTCGGCACCGCCGCTCTCGGCGGCGACGCCGTTGCCGATGCGGCCCGATATGACCGGTGAGCCTGTGTGTCTGGATTCCAACTATCTCGTCGCCTTGTTCGATCAGCGGGACGTCTGGCACCAGGAGGCCGCACGCGTGCACGAAGTCTTGCGGGAACGGCGAGTATTGACGATTACCCCGGACTGCGTGATCGACGAGGTGCTGACGGCACTTGGCCGCCGATGCCGGGAGCGGGGTCAGGCCGACGCCTTTCCCCAATTGACGGACCGGCTCCTCGGCGCGGTCCCGCCTGAGGCCGTGACGTGGCTGTATCCGCACGTGCCCCGATGGTTCGGCCGCTGTGTGGCGGTGATGCGGGAAACGGCCGGCGCGCTGGACTTCCATGATGCGATGCTCGGTGTCGCCGCCGACGAGCTCGGATATCGCGCGGTCGTCAGCTTTGATGCTGGGTTCGATCTCCTGGCCAACCTGACGCGCCTGGACTCAGCGGCCGCCGCGCGGGCCTGGCTCACACCGGCGACGTGATCTACCGCGCGTTCGTGCGTGCCCTTCTGTTTCGACTCGATCCGGAACTGAGTCACGACCTCGCGCTGACGTGCCTTGGCGCGGTGGAGCCGGTGCTGGCCCGGGCGTCCCGGCGGTCCGCCCCGGATCCACGGCTCGCCATGATCGTGGCAGGTCTCCGGTTTCCGGTTCCGGTGGGCCTGGCCGCTGGGTTCGACAAGGCGGCGAGAGCGTTGTGGGCGTGGCCGGCCTTGGGCTTCGGGTTCGCGGAAGTGGGAACGGTCACCGGGCTCGCCCAGCCTGGGAATCCCCGGCCCCGCGTATTCCGACTGCCCGACGACCAGGCCCTGATCAACCGGCTCGGCTTCAATTCACCGGGCGCCGACGCCATGGAGGTGCGGCTCGCGAGGCTCCGCCGCGGGCGGCCCTACCCCATCCCGCTCGCGGTGAACATCGGCCGCAGCGGCGCCGCATCAAACGAGCGGGCGGTCGATGATTACGTATACTCGTTCGACCGGCTGCAGCCGCACGCCGACTTCGTCGTCGTCAACGTCTCGTCGCCCAACACGCCGGGATTGCGGCAGTTGCAGACGCGGGACGCCATCGTGCCGCTCCTCGAGGCGCTCTCGGCGCGCAACCGCGCCCTCGGCGAGAAGCCGCTCTTCGTGAAGATCGCCCCTGATCTCACGGACGCCGAACTGGACGTGGTCGTCGAGGCGATCAGCGATCGCGCGCACGGCATCGTGGCCACGAACACCACGCTCAGGCGCGACGGGCTTGCGAGCGCGGCCTGGGAGGAAGCCGGGGGCCTGAGCGGCCGGCCGCTCTTCGCCCAGGCGGTGCGGATTGTCGGCCGGCTCCACCGGCTCACGGCGGGCCGCCTCCCGATCATCGGGGTCGGCGGAATCTTCACGGCGGACGACGCGTATCGAATGATCCAAGCCGGCGCCAGCCTGGTCGAACTCTACACCGGATTTGTCTACGGCGGTCCGGCCCTCCCGCGCCGGCTGGCCGGCGGCCTGCTGGCTCGCCTGAACCGCGATGGGCTCAATACCATTGCCGAGGCGGTCGGCGTCGCGCGTTGACCTGACGATGGCCACCCATGATACGGCACTCGCGCTGGGTGCCAAGGCCCACGGCTTTCACGTCGTCGGCGTGTGAGCGTTACGGCTTCGCGGCACCTGCCTGCCGGATGGCCGTCTGCACCCGCTCGGGCGTGAGCGGCATGTCGAGGTGATGGATCCCAAGGTGCGCCAGCGCGTCCAGGACCGCGTTCACGACGCACGGCGTCGAGCCGATCGTGGCCGCCTCGCCGATCCCTTTCGCGCCGAGCGGGTTCCGGGGCGTCGGCGTGACGGACGTCCCCCGCTCCACGCGCGGCAGGTGATGCGCCTTCGGCACCGCGTACTCCGACAGCGCCCCCGTCAGCATCTGACCGTCTTCGCCGTAGACGGCGGCTTCCAGCAGCGCCTGGGCCGCGCCCTGGCCGACCCCGCCGTGGATCTGTCCGTCGACGAGGAGGGGATTGATCACGCGTCCGCAATCGTCCACGCACACGTATCGTTCGAAGCGCACGCTGCCGGTCTCGGGATCGACGTCCACCACGCACACGTGGCTGCCGAACGGAAACGTCGTGCCCTGGGACTTGAACCGGCTCGTCGCCTCAAGCCCCGGGCTCTGGCCCTCGGGCAGACGCCTGCCCGCGTACGCGGCCTTGGCGACCTCGGCCAACGCCACGCCGCGGCCCGGCGCGCCGCGGACGGCCACCCCGCCGTCCTCGAGCACCAGGTCGGACGTCGCCGCCTCGAGCATGTTGCCCGCGATGCCGAGGATCTGTTGCCGCACCTCGAGCGACGCGAGATACACCGCCGAGCCGCCGAGCGACATGCTGCGGCTGCCGCTCGTTCCGCCGCCGTACTGTACCATGAGCGTGTCGCCGTGCACGACCGTCACCTCATCGGGCGAGATGCCGAGCGCGTCGGCGGCGATCTGCGCAAAACCCGTCGCGTCGCCCTGGCCGTGCGGCGACGTTCCGGTGATGACCGTCACCGTGGCGTCGGGGTTCATACGGACGGTGCCCAGCTCCCAGGGGCCGAAGCCGCAGATCTCGACGTAGCTGCTCACCCCGATCCCGAGCAGGCGACCGGCGCGCCGTGCCTCCTCCTGGCGCCGGCGAAGATCGCGGTAGCCTGAGAGCCGCAGCACTTCGTCGAGGGGCTTCGCGTAGTCCCCCGAATCATATGTCGCGCCCGTGAGCGTCTTGTAGGGGAACGCCGACGGCGGAATGAAGTTGCGCCGACGCACGTCGGCCGGGTCGAGGCCGGCTTCGCGGGCGACGAGATCCATCGCGCGTTCGAGATAGTACGTGGCTTCGGGACGGCCGGCGCCGCGGTAGGCGCCGGTGGGACAGGTCGTGGTGTACAACGCGAGCAGTTCGCACCGGATGGCCGGAATCTGATACGGGCCCTGGCTCATCAGC
The DNA here is from genome assembly GCA_035945995.1 of bacterium. Lineage (NCBI taxonomy): Bacteria > bacterium. The sequence goes on along the minus strand of DASYZR010000139.1, from coordinate 30,077 downwards.
GGCGTCAGCGTCGGGATAATCGGCGTGAGGTAGAGCAGCTCGCCGCCGAGGTCGGCCAGCACGCGCAGGCGCAGCCCGCGCAGCCGGCCGTCGCGCTCGGCCGCCACTTCCAGGTCGGCCACCTGCGCGCGGCCGTGCGTGGTCGTCAGCATATTCTCCCGGCGCGTCTCCACCCACTTCACAGGCCGGCCGAGCCGCCGGGCGAGATGGGCGACGACGACGTCTTCGGGGTAGATGTTGAGCTTTGCCCCGAAACCGCCGCCGACGTCCGGCGTGATGACGCGGATCCGCCGGGTCTCGAGCCCCAGCGTCTGGCCGATGCCGTCGCGGATCGCGTGCGCTTCCTGCGTGGACGTCCATACCGTGAGAATGCCCTGTCCCATGCTGCCGTCGTGCATGGCCATGGTCCCCCGGGGCTCGAGCGAGACCGGGGCGAGGCGTTGGTTGACCATCCGCCGCCGCACGACGACGGGGGCGCCGGTAAAGGCCGCGTCGACGTCGCCCTCGTCGAGCACCTGCCGGTAGGCGACGTTCGTGCCGAGGGACTCGTGGACGAAGGGCGCGCCGGCCGCCGCGCGCTCCAGATCGACGACGGCGGGAAGCGGCGCGTACTCGACCGCCACCCGTTCCGCGGCGTCGTGCGCGACATATGGATCGTCGGCTACGACCACCGCGACCGGCTGGCCGGCGTAGTGCACCTCCCGTTCGGCGAGCGGCATGTGCACCACGCTCCGCATCTCATCGACCAGGAGCACCGGCAGCGGCTTCTGACTCTCGCCTAGGTCCGCGGCGGCAAACGCGCCGGCCACGCCCGCCAGCGCGCGGGCCGCGGTGAGGTCGATCCGGACCACGCGGGCGTGGGCGTGCGGCGTGCGGACGAACGCCGCGTGCAACATGCCCGGGAGCGTGAGATCGTCGAGGAATTGGCCTTCGCCGCGGATGAGCTTCGGATCTTCGATCCGTCGCACTCGCGCACCGACGTACCGTGAAACCGCCACGCGTCACCGCCTGACCTGGGGGGTGTATTGCCGACCTTGACGCCTTCGACCGGTCGATTGCGACACCCTTCCCCCGGAGTTTTCCGTTATCTGCGCACAGATTTTCTGTCTGTACCTTAGGTTTCTGTCTGCACCTTGCCTGCAGATTCCTCAGAGAGATTGTGGAGAATCACCAGAAGAATGGGCAAAATCCCCCGTAGATTGTAACGTGCGCATCACACACTGCCAAAAGGAGCGCGATTTGCCAGAGCGAAAGTCCGTGACATCGGTGACCATGGATGGCGGCCTCGGCCGCGTCGCCGACGTCATGACGCCGGCTCCCCTCGTCCTGTCGGCCACCGACAATGCGGCGAAGGCGAGCGCCGCATTCCGCGCCCATCGGGTGCCGGTAGCGCCCGTCCTCGACGCAGGCGGCCTGGTCGGCGTCCTTTCGGCCGTGGACCTCCTCGACGCCCTGCCCTTCCGGCGTGTCACGGACGTCATGACACGCGGCATCGTCCCGGCCACCTCCGAGCTTCCGCTCCTGCAGGCGCATGCGCTGCTCACCTCCCAGGGGCTCGACGTGCTTCCTGTCCTCCAGGGCGGCCGCGTCATCGGGCAACTCGAGCTCACCGCCGTGCTGCGTGCGATCCACCAGCAGACCGATCCGCTGACAGGACTTCCCTGGGCGACGGCGCTGCGGCTGTGGGCGGCGGATGCGCTCGCCCGCGGGCGTGAGGTCGCCGTGTTGTTTGCCGATCTCGACAATTTCCGCGAGGTCAACAAGACGTTCGGGCATGTGATCGGCGACTCCGTCCTCCACGCGGTCGCCGAGCTCATGCAGCGGTGCATCGATCCGACGACGGACTTGCTCTGCCGGTACGGCGGGGACGAATTTGCCATTGCGACCATCCGCAGCGAGGAGGAGGCGCGGGCGCTCGCGTCGCGCATCGAGGACGTCGTGGTCGTGCCGGTCGGTGAGGCCGGCCGCCCGGTGACGGTGAGCGTCGGGTACGCCGGCGGCCGGCGTCACGAGGAGCGAGAGCCGAACCACGCCCCTGCGACCGTGGACGACCTGCTCGCGCTGGCGAGCCGCGCCTCCACGTTCGCCAAGGCCTCGGCCGCCGCGGCGGCCCGCCGCGCGGCGTGGCAGCCGCAGGATACGCCCCTCCCGGAGGCGCGCGTGCGGCTGGTGGACGTGCGCGTCGGGCCCGCCGAGGGGAGGACCGCCGTCGTGCGGCTGCGTCTGGGATCCCGTGAAGTGGCCGGCGAGGCCACAGACGCGGCCCCGGAGCCTGCGCGCCCGGTGGGGTTGCTCGTGGCGGACGCCACGCTGCGGGCGCTGCACGGAATCCTCGGCGAGGCCGACGTCTATGCGATCGAAGATATCCTCGACTCGCTCGCGCCGTCGTACCAGCTCGTGGTCGCGGTCGTGGCGTCCCGGCGTCCCGGCGGCGAGCACAATCGCTACATCGGCGGGGCCGCGGCGCGCGAGCTGCCGGTCGCGGCGTGCAAGGCGGTGCTCGACGCGGTGAACCGGCCGCTCGGCCGCCGGCTGGCGGCGCTCCTCGACCGCCCGGACGAGGCCTGAGCCCCAGACGGGGCCGCTCAGCCCTCCGGGAGGTTTTTCCGGCCGATCAGCGCGATCCACCGGGCAAACGCGTCGAGAAACGTCCGCACACGTTCCCGGGTCTCTTCGTCCGTGAGCCCGCCGCCGGCATCGAATTTGTCCTGCGCCCGCGCGATGAGCACCGCGGGCTGCGGCATGACGACGGCGTTGAGGTTGACGAGGATGGTGCGCAGGTGCATCTGCGCGCGCGCCGTCCCCGTCACTCCGCTCGTGGCGCCCATGATCCCGATCGGCTTGCCTCCGAGAGGCGCATCGCCCGACGGCCGGCTGATCCAGTCGATCGTATTCTTCAACACGCCGGAGAGGGAGAAATTGTGCTCGGGCGTCACGATGATCGTGCCGTCTGCGGCGCGGAGCGCGTCCTTGAGCCGGGTCACCGCGGCGGGAAAGGCGGCGCGCTCGAGATCCATGTTGTAGAGCGGGATCCCGTCGATCTCGTGCACCGTGACGGCGAGGGAGCGCGGGGCGAGGTCGCGCACCGCCGCGGCCAGGGCCCGGTTGTACGATGCGCGGCGCAGGCTGCCCGCGAACGCGACGACGGAGAACGGCTCGGGCATCGGGCCGGCCGCTACATCATTGAGCGCGTTTGCCCACCGTCGATGCAGATCGTTTGCCCGGTGATGTAACTCGCGGCCTCAGAGGCCAGGAACACGGCCATCGCCGCAAACTCGTGCGGTTCCCCGTAGCGGCCGAGAGGAATCGTCGCCACGCTTTCCTTGACGACGGCCTCCACCGGCCGCCCGGTCTCCTTGGCCCGGGCGCCGTCCAGCCAGCGGACGCGGTCGGTGTCGATCCGCCCGGGCGCCAGGTTGTTGACGAGAATGTTGTGCGGCGCGAGCTCGAGCGAGACCGTCTTCGTGAACGCCACGACGCCCGAGCGAAAGACGTTGCTCAGGACAAGCTGCGGGATCGGGACTTTGACGCCGGACGTAATGACGGTGAGGATCCGGCCCCAGTGGTTCTCCCGCATGAGCGGCACCGCGCCGCGGATCAGCCGGACCGCGCTCATGAGGTTCTGGTTGAAGGCCTGCTCCCACTGCGCGTCGGTGAGGGTCAGGCCGGAGCCCGCCGGGGGGCCGCCGGCGTTGGCGACGAGGATGTCGAGCCGCCCGAAGCGCCCCCGTGCCGCCTCGAGCAGCCGGTCCACGCCCGCGGGCGCTGCGACGTCGGCGACGACAGGCACCGCCGTCCGGCCTGTGGCGCCGGAGATCTCGTCGGCCGCGCGGCCGATCGCGTCTTCGCGCCGGCTGCCGATGACCACGTCGGCCCCCGCGCCGGCGAATCCGTGGGCAATCGCCCGGCCGATGCCGGCGCTCGCTCCCGACACGACGGCCACGCGTCCCGACAAATCGATCTGCATGGATGGTCCTCCTTCTCTGTCAAGGTGGGCATAGCCAGTGTCGAGACCATGGGCCCTTCAGACGGGCGTCGAGTTTCGCCGGACCGGATTCCGCAGCTCGGGGAATCCGTCGATCCGGCACGCCGCCACGTCGCCGTCCTCGATCACCGCGGCGCCCGGCGTCCCCGTCAGCAGCAGATCCCCCGGCTCCCAGTCGAAGACGCGCGAGAAAAACGCGACGAGCATCGCCGGCGCAAAGCGCATGTCCGACACCGTGTTGGTCGCGACGACCTCGCCCCGCCGCAGCGTCGTGACGCGCAGGTCTCCCGGCGACGGCACCTCGTCCGGCGTCGCGATCCACGGGCCGACGCTCAGGAACGTCGCAAAGGACTTGGCCCGCGTGAGAAACCGCGGGTTCTTCTGCAAGATGTCTTCCGCCGTCATGTCGATCACCGGAACGTAGCCGAACAGGGCCGCGGCCGCGTCGCCTTCGGCGACGCCGGCGCAGCGCCGTCCGAGGACCAGCGCCAGTTCCGCCTCCGCGGTGACCCGCCGGGACTGCGGCGGCAGCAAGATGGTTTCGTCCGGGCCGATCAGGGTCGTGGCCGGCTTCATGAACGACGCCGGTTCCTCGGGCACGGCGACGCCGAGATCGTGCGCGTGCGCGCGGTAGTTGAGGCCGATGCCCCAGATCTTGGGCGGCCGGCGGATCGGACAGACAAGCCCCGGCCGATCGAGTGGCGTCACCGGGATCCGGCCGCCGAGGCGTGTGACCGCGGCGTGGAACGGGTCGCGCAGTCCCTGCTCGATGAACACGGACAGGGTTGCCGGGACCCGGAGATCCGCCGCGGCCGCGACGGCTTCGACGTCGTACGCCGCCCCCTCGAGCAGCACGGCGGCCCGCTCGTTCTCGCCGATCCGGTAGGAGCCGAATCTCATCGCTAGGATCTTGGCCCCCTCGCGCACCGCCTCCTCCGGCCCGGTGAAGGAGTCGGGGTCCCCGCGCCGGAACCAGAAGCGGATTCCTTTGGCGGACGTGCTGTAGTGCCACAATTGATCCGATCGAAGGCGGCCCGCCGAGGCGTCGCCGTCCTTGCGCTGGCTGCCGGACTCGCCGCGGCGACGTCTGTGCCGGGCGACGCCCAGGGGCCTGCCCCGGGCCTGCCGGTGCCGGTGTCGGTCACGGGAGGGCCGGCGACCCTCGATACCCTGCGCCTGGCCATTACGACCGCCGCCAGACTCATGTTGGGCGTGCACTCCTCGGCGCTCGTCACCCTGGCGGACACGCAGCCGGCCCTCGTGCCGCTCGACGCGTCGTCGGCGGAGACGGTGCTGGCTGGCGTCACCGTCAGCGTCCCTGGACTCCCCCCGGCCAGCCACCTGATGCGCGTGGCGCTCACGAACGCCATCATTCCGTGGAGCGACGCCGACACGCTTCTCGTCAGCAACAGCCCGGAAACGATCCCCTTCGGCAAAGTCCTCTACCTGGGCGCGCTCACCGCGTCTCAGACCGTCCGGTTGCTCTTCCACCACCAGAACGGCTCGAAGACAGAGCACATGTTCCTCACCGTCTCGCTCAGCAATCCGACGCGCGCCCCCGCGGCGCTCTGGGTCCAGGGAGCGGCCGGGCCGCCGGCCCAGGACGAAGTGACGCCGGGGCACGACGCGGCGCACAGTTTTCTCGACCAGTACCTCCACCACGCCGGATTCCTCGTCCGCCTGCCGGCCAACACCACGGTTCCGTTGTTTGTCCAGGATCTGCCGCCGTTTGGCGTCGCGAGCGGCATCGCGCAATTCAGCCTCCTGGACGGGGACCGCCTCAACGTGGAGGTGTCGGCGCGGCTGACCGGCGAGGTGGAGCCGCCGAGCATGAGCTACGAGCCGGACTTTGACCGGGTCCACCAGCGCGGGGCGTTTCCCCGGCCTCACATCCAGCGGAGCCTCAGCTACACGGTGGGCGGACCGCCGGCTCTGATGACCCTGGCCGACAACGCGGACCTGCTGCACGCCGGGCAAGGCGGCGAGCCGCTGCAGGGCAACTACGGTGTGATCTATTCCTTCAACATCGAGGCCGCCAATCCGACCGCCTCGCCGGCGACGCTGAACCTCGTCATGCACGCGCCGGGCGGCCAGGCCCGCGGCACGTTTGTGATCGGCGACCGGGTCGTCGAGAGTCCTCTGATTCAACCGAATGCCCCTCAGGTCGTCGCCGCGATTGTTCTGCGGCCGCAGACGAGCCGTACGATACGGATCCTCGCCATGCCGGAGAGCGGCTCGAACTACCCGGTGCGCCTCTCGCTCGGCACTCCGTGACGCCGCGGACCTCGCGGATCGTCCTCAAGGTGGGCACCACCACGCTCACCGCCGGCGGGCCGGTGGTGGACCCGGACCGGATCACCGCGGTGGCCGAGGACGTGGCCGCGGCGGTGCGCGGGGGCCGGCAGGTCGTGCTGGTGTCGTCGGGGGCGATCGTAACCGGAGCGGGCCTCCTCGGGCGCCGGCGGCCGCGGCGGCTCGTCGACAAGCAGGCGCTGGCCGCGGTCGGGCAGCCCGTGCTGATGCAGCGGTATACCGCGGCGTTCGAGCGCCTCGGCCTGCGTACCGCGCAGGTGCTCCTCACCCGGCAGGACTTCGCGGACCGCCGGCGCTACGTCAACGCGCGGCAGACGCTGCTGGCCCTGCTCGACGGCGGCGTCGTGCCGGTGATCAACGAAAACGACACGATCGCGACGGACGAGATCCAGATCGGCGACAACGACACGCTGTCCGCGCTCGTGGCGAGCCTCGTGGGCGCGGATCTGCTGGTCATGTTGTCGGACGTCGAGGGCCTCATGACCGCGGATCCCCGCCGCCATCGCGATGCCCGGTTGATTCCGACGGTCGACCGCATCGACGGACGGATCGTCCGGGCGGCGCGCCGCACCGTGACGATCCAGGGCGTCGGCGGCATGGCGACGAAAATCGCGGCCGCGAAGATCGCGACGGAGTCCGGGGTGGCGGCCGTGGTCACCGGCGGCGCCGTGGACCGTCCGCTCACGCGGCTGCTCGCCGGCGAGCGGCGCGGCACGCTGTTCCTGCCCGGCGGCCGCCTCTCCGGCCGCGGACGCTGGCTCGCGTTCGGGCTCGTGACGCGGGGCACGTTGGTGGTCGACGAGGGTGCGTGCGGCGCGCTGCGCCGCGGGAAGAGCCTGCTGCCGGCCGGGATCGTCCGGATCGACGGCACGTTCGACGCGGGCGACGCCGTGGCGATCACGGACGGCCGGGGGCAGGAGCTGGCCCGCGGCCTCGTCAACTACTCCAGCGCGCACCTCGCGCGAATTCGCGGGCGCCGCACGTCCGAGATCGCCCGCGTGCTGGGTACCAAGACCCACGACGAGGTCGTGCACCGGGACAACCTGGTGGTGCTGGAGGGCCGATGAGCACGGCGGTCATCGACGTCGAGCCGCAGGCGCGCGCCGCGCGGGCCGCCGCGGCGGCGCTGCATCACGCGCCGGATGAGGCGCGGCGGGCGGCGCTTGATGCGATCGCGGCGCAGATTCGAGCGGCGGCGCCGGCCGTCCTCGCCGCCAACGCCGAGGACCTGGCGGCGCTCCGGGAGCGGCCGGCCGCCTTTCGCGACCGGCTGACGCTCACCGCGGATCGCGTGGAGGGCCTCGCTCGGGCGCTCGCAGACATCGCCGCGCTGCCGGACCCCGTCGGGACGGTGGTGGACCGGCGCACCCGTCCGAACGGTATGGAGGTGCGGCGCGTTCGCGTGCCGATCGGCGTCGTCGCCATGATCTACGAATCGCGGCCCAATGTCACCGTGGACGCCGCCGGGCTCTGCCTGCGCGCCGGGAACGCCGTGATTCTCCGCGGCGGCGCGGAGTCCCGCCGCTCCGATGAGGCGCTCGGCCGGGCCATCACGGCCGGGCTGCGGACGGCCGGCCTGCCGCCGGCCGCCGTCACGCTGCTCGCTCGCCGCGACTACGACGCGATCCGCGACCTCGTGCGGCTCGACGGCCTCGTCGATCTCGTCATCCCGCGCGGCGGTCCGGACCTGATCCGCCTCGTCACGGAGCACGCCCGGGTCCCGGTGCTGAAGCACGACCGCGGCGTGACCCACGTCTTTGTCGACCGGGATGCCGACGCCGGCATGGCGGTGCGGATCATTCTCGACGCCAAGACGAACCGGCCCAGCACCTGCAACGCGCTCGAGAAGGCCCTGGTCGACGCGCCGGCCGCCGCGACGGTCATTCCGCCGCTGGTGCGGGCGCTGCGCGCGGCGGGCGTCGAGGTGCGCGGAGACGCGGAGACGCGCCGGTGGGCGCCTGGCGCGGACCCGGCGACGGACGGCGATTGGGATGCCGAATATCTGGATCTCGTGCTGGCGATCCGCGTGGTCGACGGGTTGGACGCGGCCGTCGAGCACATCCGCCGCCACGGCACCGGGCTGGCCGACGCGATCGTCACCCGTGACCGCGCGCGCGCCGAGCGCTTCGTCCGGGAGGTGGACAGCGCCGCGGTGCTCGTCAACGCCTCCACCCGTTTGGTGGACGGGGGCGAGTTCGGCCTCGGGGCGGAGGTCGGGATCAGCACCAGCCGGGTGCACGCCCGCGGGCCGATGGGCGTCGAGGATCTGACGACGACGAAGTGGATCGTGTGGGGGTCGGGGCAGACGCGCGGGTAGGCGATTTCGGCTCCGAGCGCGACCCCGCGGGCGTCACCGGCGCGCCTCCGTGCGGCCGCCGGGGCCGGTGAGCCCGGCGATCGTGACGCCGAGCAGGCTGTCGACGATCCCGTCCGCGGCCGAGAAGTCCATGCCGCGCGTGAGCGGCGACGGGACGGCCATGCAGCGCATCCCGGCGGCTTTGGCGGCGCGGACGCCCGGCTCGCTGTCTTCGAGCGCCACGCATGCCGCGGGCGCGACGCCGAGCCGGCCCGCGGCCAGGCGGTACACGTCGGGGGCCGGCTTGGCGTGCGGCACTTCGTCGCCGCACGCCACCGCGTCGAAGCGGTCGCCGAGGCCGAGCACCTCGAGCAGGTGCCGCACGCGGGTGAGCCGGGACGACGACGCGACGGCGCAGCGGAAATCATGCCGGCGCAGGTCCGCGAGCAGGCGAACCACCCCGGGCAGCGGAGTCAGATACCGCTCTTCGAGGAGGGCGTGGTGCTCGTCCCAGGCCGCCTCCGCCTCCTCGGGGCGCATCGGGCTGTCCGCCTCGCGGAACCGTCCCAGCGGATCGAAGGGGCGGTCGTTTCGTCCCACGTTGCGAAGCCACGAGGCGAGCGGAAACGTCCAGCCCTGCTGCCCGTATACGGTCTGCCACGCCAGGTACTCCGGGGTCTCGGTATCGACGATGAGCCCGTCGAAATCGAAGACCACCGCCTGGATCGTCCTGCTCACGGGCGCACGAACGTTTCCGACGCGGCCGGTCCCCGCCAGAGGACCGGACGGCCGCCGATCGTGCCCCGCAACTCGGCGTCCCCACGCAACTGCAGAAAGACCCGCCCCGTGGTCCCCCTAGGTGACGCGAGCGGCCGGCTGCCGAGCGCATCCCAGATCTTGATCGTGACGCGGACGGCGTCCGGACCATTGGCCGCCCGAACGGTCACCTCGTCCGGGGCCGGGACGCGACGGCCGCCGACGATCGGTCCCGGCCGCCATCCCGCGTACGTGATCTGCGTGATCGGCAGGGCCGCGACGAGGCCTCCCGGCTCTTGCAGGCCGGCGGCGTCACCCCAGAGGAACAGTGTCGCGAGCTGCCCGCCGCCCTCGGGCGCCGCTCGGCGCGGGAGATGCACGTCCCCGTACACGAGGGCGCCGGCCGGACTCGAGGCTTCGCCCCACTCCCAGGTCACGTCGCGCCAGGTGCCCCAGTTGTGGTCGTGATACGCGGGGGCGTCTCGTAACACGAACCGGCCCCGGGCGGTCTCAATCGTCCCGTCGGCCCGCCCCCGGACCACCGGCACGACATAACCGCTGATCGTGTCGCCCTGCCGGAGCTCTGCGGCCGGCAGCATGAATCCGCGATCCGGGTGGATCCGAAGATCGACGCGCAGCCGCGGATCATCGACGGTCAGCCGGTAGCCACGCGCGTCGACCCGCACCCGGGCGGGACCGACGCGCTGGGCCGCGGACGTCGTGGAGATGTCGCCCTCCCGGAGACGGCTTGGGATGACCAGGTCCTCCACAGGCGCGCCGGGGCGGCGCACCCTTGCGATCACGGCGCCCCGCCCCGGCGCGCCGGCAAGCAGCGTGATGTACGCGTAGGTGTGGGTCCGCGGGTCGACCACGTTGACGTAGTCCCATTCCGCCCACGCCGCGGGGTCCCCCGCCGACGATCCGGTCGTGCCGTCCGACGCCACGCGGTGGAAGTGGTCGACGCGGTCGGCGAGCGAGGCGACCGGCGGATCGAGCCACGCGCGATCCGCGGCGCTGTCGACGCCGCCGGCCACGGCGCGCGCCGCGTGCGCCGCGCGATCCAGGGACGGAATGCCCGCCGACGCGCTGGCCGCCACCACGCGCCCCCGCGCCCGAACGTAGAGCAGCCGCGCCGAGAGTTGTGGGGCGGCCGCGATGACACCGGCGCGAAACCGGGGGCCGCCGATCACGTCGCGCACGAGAAACCGGGCGTTCGGAATCGTAAGAAACAATCCCGTGACCCCGTTGACCTTGATGACGGCCGGGTCGATCCCCTCCGGGAGCACAACGACGTCGCCGCCGGCGACGAGGTTGCGGTCCCGGGCCTGGAGCAGCAGCGCATCCCCGACCGACAGCAGCGCGATCATGATCGCAACGCCGGTGCCGTAGCCGAGGAGCAGCAGGGCCGATCGCCAGGGCCGGTCGAGCAGCGCGCGGCGCGCGACCAGCCATGCCGCGGGCGTCATACGGGCGCCCTCCCGGCCGGCCGCCTCATACGATGGCGCCGTTGCGCATGCCGATGTGCCGGTCGGCCAGGGACGCCAGCTCGGCGTTGTGGGTGACGACGATCACGGCGCACCCGGTCCCGGTCGCGCCGCGCAGGAGGCCGATGATGTCCCGGCCGGTCGCTTCGTCGAGCTCGCCGGTCGGCTCGTCCGCGAGCAGCAGCGCCGGCCGGTTGGCGAGCGCCCGCGCGATCGCCACGCGCTGCATCTCGCCCCCGCTGAGCTGGCCCGGCCGGTGCCCCGCGCGTCCGGACAGTCCCACCTGCTCCAACAGCGCCGCCGCCCGGGCCCGGCGGGCCGCGGCCGGGACGTCGGCTTCCAGCATCGGCAGCATCACGTTTTCCTCCGCGGTCAGCATGGGCAGCAGAAAGAACCGCTGGAACACGAAGCCGACGTGCCGGAGGCGCAACCGCGCGAGCACCGCGTCGCGGAGGGTGTGGGTCGGATGCCCGAGCAGGGTCACCGCCCCGGCCGTGGGCAGGTCCACGCCGCCCAGGAGGTGCAGCAGCGTCGACTTACCGCAGCCGCTCGGTCCGACGACGGAGAGCATGCGGCCCGGCTCAACGGCGAGGCTCACCCCGCGAAGCGCGTGCACGGCTCCGCCGGCCGCACGGTAGTCCTTGACCACCTCCTCGGCGGCGACGACCGGGGCGGCGGCGGTCACGACAACACCTCGGCGTGCAGCGTCGCCGCGACCGGGCTCCGTGCCGCGACGGCGGCCGGGTACGCGCCGGCGAGCGCCCCGGTACCGATCAGCAGGACCACCGTCCGCGCGGCGGCCCCGGGCGTCAGCACGAAGAAGTGCAGGTCGACCGGGAGCCCAGGCGCCTGCCGGAGGATCGCGTCCAGGTACCGGGCGATCACGAGTCCGAGCCCGAACGTCCCCGGCAGGCTCGCCGCGCTCAACGCGACCCCTTCCAGCACGACGAGGCCCGCGATGCGACCGCGCGTGAAGCCGATTGCCCGCAGCATCGCGATCTCGCCGAGGCGCTCGCCGACCGAGAGCGTCACGATCGCGGTGACCAGCAGAAACGAGACGGCGACGGCGAGCGCGCCGAGGATCAGGGAGAACTGGTTGAAGTACGTGAGCCGCGTCGCGAGGCGCGCGAGGAACCCGGCGACGCTGAGCGCGTCAACGCGCGGGTCCCGGAACGCGATCCAGCGGGTGAGCGCGGGGGCGCGCGCCGGGTCGCGGAGGCGGACCAGGATGAGGGAGGCCGGGCCCGCGGGGCGGCCCTGCAGGGCGCGCAGGTCGGACGTCGCGATGGAGAGGGAGCGCTGCGTCGCCAGGTCGACGTAGAAGTCGGCGACGCCGGTCACCCGAAACGCGCGGGGCGCCGCAATCGGCGCGAGGCCGCGCGACGGCCCGGCCGCGAGCACCAGCGTGTCCCCGAGGCGCACGCCGTCGAGCCGCACCATGTTCGGGTTCACGATCACCGCCGGCAGGGCACTCCCGGTCGGAGGGCTTCCGGCGGTGCCGGCCGGCGGCCCGGCGCCCCCGGGCAGATCGCGGCCCTCGAGCATGCCGTAGGCGCCGGTCCCGCCGGCCGGCACCGCGAGCACAAACGCCGGAAACCGCCGGCCGCGGCGCGTGACAAAGATGTTGGTGCCGACGACCGGCACGGCCGCGGTGACGCCGGGTTGCCCGCGGATCGCAGCGGCGAGCCGGTCGGCGTCGGGAATCTCCGCGTCGCCGGTGAACGGCAGCGTGCCTTTGGGCAGGACGCGGACGGCGAATCCGATCCGGCTGAGGACGGTGCCGAGGCTCGTCTCCAGGCCGTGGGCCAGCATCGTCATGTCGAGCAGCAGGGCCCCGGTGACGGCGAGCCCGACGAGCACCAGCAGCGTGCGCACGGCGTTCCGTCCGAGCGTCCGGCCGGCGAGGAACACGAGGGACCGCACGGTTCGCCTAGCGGCCGATCTGGTCCAGCGGCCGCCGCCGGAGCAGGCGCCACGCCGTGAGCGCCCCGGCTGCGATGCCGAGGACGATGGACAGCGCCGCCGCCTCCACGACGAGACGCCACGAGATGCGCGAAAAAACGAGCTCGGTGTCGAACAGCCGCCGGTAGTACCCGTTGATCGCGAAGGACAGAACGTACGCCAACCCCACGCCGGCCACGCTCCCGATCGTCGCCACGGCGGTCGCGATCAGGAGCGCGGCGGCGGTCACGGTGCGGCCGCCGATCCCCATGAGGCGCATCGTCCCGACTTCGCGGCGCATCTCTTCCCCGCGCAGGGTCATGATGGTGACCAGGAAGACGCTGCTGGCGACGACCGCGATGGCGCCGATCGCACGGTGGAACCGGGCGACCACCTCAAAGGAGCTCGAATTGCGGCGGGCCAAGTCGGCGGACGTGTAGGCGTGGACGCCCAACCCCATCGCGGTCAGTTCGGCCGCGAAGCGCGAGCCCCCGTCCGGGGGCAGGCGTAGGCGCACCACGATGCTGTCGGCCTCGTCGGTCTGTCCCGGCAGCGCGGGGTCGATCAGGGAGGCGAGATCCGTCAGGTGCAGACGGATGTCGGCGTCCCGGTCGGCGACCTCCGTCGGATACACGAGCGGCCGGTAGACATCCGCCACGCGGACGGTGCGCCAGGGCCCGGCCGCGGTCGGGGCGACGTCGATCAGGTCCCCCACCGCGACGCCGAGCGCCCGCGCGGTCCGGTCGCTCACGGCGATGTCCGGCGGCGGCGCAGGGGAGGCCCCGGCGCTCGGAGACCCCGTGCCCGCGGCCGCGGCGAGCAGGGCCGCGGCGATCAGGCCGAGACCGGTGAAGGCCGGGGCCCGCGTCGGAACCCCTTACCGACTCTCCCCGGCCGGGGACAGGCCGGTGGGGGGCGGCGGCGTCCGAAACGCCACCGCGAGCCGGTCGTAGGTCACGGTCAGCTCTTCCGGGAGCACCTTGGTCTCACCCAGCACGGGCATGAAGTTGGTGTCGCCGACCCAGCGCGGCACGACGTGGGTGTGCAGGTGTCCGGCGATGCCGGCGCCGGCCGCGTGTCCGATGTTCGTGCCGATGTTGAAGCCTTCGGGATGGTAGACGTCGCGCAGCGCGCGCATCGCCGCCTGCACCAGGCGCGCCATCTCGAGGTGCTCCGCGTCCGTGAGTTCCGCGGGATCCGCGACGTGACGGTGCGGTACTACCATGAGGTGGCCGGAGTTGTACGGATACATGTTGAGGATCACGAACGCGAGCGGCGCCTGGACGAGAATGCCGCGGTCGCGGTCCCGCCCTTCCCGCGGAAAGGCGCAGAAGATGCAGTCAGGCACCGGCGGGGCCTTGATGTACTGAAGCCGCCAGGGGGCCCACAGCAACTTCACCCGGCGCGGCTCCGGCGAAGGTGCTCGAGCGCCTGCTGCGCGGCGGCCTGCTCGGCTTCCTTTTTGCTCTTGCCCCGGCCCTCGCCGATGACGCGGCCGCCGGCCTCCACCACCGCCACGAACGCCCGGTTGTGCTCCGGCCCCTCCTGGCCCGTGATGCGGTACCGCGGCAGGCGCCGCTCGCGCTGCTGCACGAGTTCTTGCAAAAGGCTCTTGTAGTCGCTGCCGCCCGGTTCTTCGAGGCGGGCGAGGTCTTCGGCGAACCAGCGCGTGACGCAGTGGTGCGCGACGCCGTAGCCGGCGTCGACGTACACGGCCCCCACGAGCGCCTCCAGCGCGTCGGCGAGCAGCGACGCGCGCGCCCGGCCCCCGCCCTTCTCTTCGCCCCGCCCGAGCAGCATGTAACGCCCGAGATCCATGCCGCGCGCGATGTGCGCGAGCGGTCCCTCGCTGACCACGGCCGCGCGCAGCCGCGCGAGATCGCCCTCGAGCCGCGTGGGAAACATCCGGTAGAGGTGGTCGGCGACCACGAGGTTCAGGACCGCGTCGCCGAGAAACTCCAGCCGCTCGTAGTTGTCGCCGTGCCGGCTGCGCGCGTCCGTCCCGACGGAGCCGTGCACCAGCGCGGTGTGCAGCACCGTCCGGTCGCGGAAGCGAACGTCGAGCCGGCGCTCGAGATCGGCCAGTTGCGCGTCCCGATCGGGAGGGAGCGGCTCGATCACTACGACGGGCTCCGCACGATCAGGATCGAGTTGTGCCCGCCGAACCCGAAGCCGTTCGACATGGCCGTCGTGATCCGTGCCGCGCGCGCCACGTTCGGGATGTAGTCGAGGTCGCAGTCGGGATCGGGCGTCTCGTAGTTGATCGTGGGGGGGAGCCATCCCCGGGCGACCGCCAGCACCGCGGCGATCAACTCCACGCCGCCGGCGGCGCCGAGCAGGTGTCCCGTCATCGACTTGGTCGAGCTCACCGGGACGCGCGGGGCGGCGTCGCCGAAGACCCGCTTGATCGCGATCGTCTCGAACTTGTCGTTGAGGGGGGTGCTCGTCCCGTGGGCGTTGATGTAGCCGATCTCGTGCGGCGCGAGGCCCGCGTCGCGCAGCGCCCGGCGCATCGCAAGCGCGGCGCCCTCGCCTTCCGGGTCCGGCTGGGTGATGTGGAACGCGTCGGCGCTGGCGCCGTACCCCGCGAGCTCGGCGTAGATCCGCGCACCGCGCCGTTCGGCGTGTTCCCACGCCTCCAGCACGACCACGCCGGCGCCCTCGCCCATCACGAACCCGTCCCGGTGAAGGTCGAACGGCCGGACGGCCTTCTCCGGGGCGTCGTTGCGGGTGCTGAGCGCCTTCTCCGCGCAGAACCCGGCGAGACTGAGCGGCGTGAGCGCGGCCTCCGTGCCGCCGCACAGCATCGCGGTCGCGTCGCCGCGCTGGATCTTGCGCATCGCCTCGCCGATCGCGTGGCCGCCGGTCGCGCAGGCGGAGGCGATCGAGAAGTTGGGGCCGCGCGCGCCGATCAGCATGCTCACGACCGCGGCGGCGCCGTTGTGCATCATCATCGGCACGAAGAAGGGGCTGACGCGCCCGGACCCGCGTTCCAGCAGGAGCTGGTGCTGCGCCTCCCAGGTAATCGCGCCGCCGCTCCCCGTCCCGATCACGACGCCGAGATCGTCCCGCAGGGCCGGCGTGACCTGGAGGCGCGCGTCGTCGAGCGCCATCCGCGACGCGGCGACGGCGAAGTGCGCGCAGCGGTCGTTGCGCCGCACATCCTTGCGGTCGAGATAGGCCGTGGCGTCGAAGTCCGGGACTTCGCCGGCGATCTGCGATTCGAACGGGGCCGGATCGAAGGCGGTAATGCGGCGAACGCCGGACCGTCCCTCCATCATCGCGTTCCAGAATTCGTCGGCGCCGGTGCCGATCGGGCTGATCACGCCCAGTCCGGTCACGGCGACCCGTATCTGCGTCATTGCGTCACCGGGGCCGCCCCCGCGGGAATGCGGTACGGGCGTCCGCCCATCCTACTCCGCGGGCGCCTCCACGTGGCTCTCGATGTACTTGACGGCCTCGCCGACGGTCGAGATCTTCTCCGCGTCCTCGTCCGGGATCTCGATATCGAACTCCTCCTCCAGCGCCATGACCAGCTCGACGACGTCGAGGGAATCCGCGCCCAGATCTTCCACGAACTTCGACTGCGGCGTGACCTGACCGGCGTCGACGCCCAACTGCTCCACCACAATCGCCTTGACCCGGTCAAATGCCGATGCCATGCTTCATCCACCCCCTCGTTCGCGTCGATGCCCCCCGCTGGATCGCCCAGGGGCGTCCGCGAGGCATTGCATACGAGCCCGGCACATCCGTTCGCGTCGATGCCCCCCGCAGGATCGCCCAGGGGCGTCCGCGAGGCACTGCATGCGAGCCCGCCCGGCACATGCGTTCGCGTTACCGCATCACCAGCCCGCCGTCCACGTTCAGGACCTGCCCCGTGACGTAGGATACGTCGTCCGAGGCGAAGAACGCCACGGCCGCGGCGACCTCGTCGGGCCGGCCGGTGCGGCCGACGGGAATCTGTTCCACGAACCGCGCGCGCTGCTCCCCGCTCAATTTGCCGGTGAGCCCCGTGTCGATGTACCCTGGGGACACCGCGTTTACGGTGATGCCGCGCCGGGCGACCTCGCGCGCCACGGCCTTGGTGAAGCCGATCACGCCGGCCTTCGCGGCGATGTAGTTCGCCTGCCCCGGGTTCCCAACCTCCGCGACGACGGAGGCGATGTTGACGATCCGTCCCCACCGTTGCCGGAGCATCTCGCGCAGCACCGCGCGCGTCAGGTAAAACGTGCTGTGCAGGTTGACCGCGAGAATGTCGTGCCAGTCCTCGTCGCGCATGCGCACCAGCAGGCCGTCGCGGGGCAGGCCCGCGTTGTTGACCACGATGTCGAGCCGGCCGCGCCACGCGTGCGCGGCGTCCGCGAGCCGGCGGCACGCCTCCGCGTCGGTCAGATCCGCCTGGACGATGGTTCCGCTGCCCCCCGCCCCGGTGATCCGCCGCAGCGCTTCCTCCGCGCCCTCCGCGTTGCGCCCGTAGTGCAGGACGACCGCCGCGCCGTCGCGCGCCAGTCGGCCCGCGATGGCTCCGCCGATGCCTCCCGACGCCCCGGTCACCAGCGCGACCCGGCCCGCGGCGATCATCGCGGCGCGTCCCCTCCCATCTCCCCCCGCGCCGCCTCCCCGCCCCGGGCGGCCGCGCGGGTCGCGCCCAACGCGATCAGGGTCTCGTCCCGCGACGCGGTGTCCTCGACGTGCCACGTCGCGGCCTCGACCGTCCGGCGGATCATGCCGCTGAGCGTCGTGCCGGGGCCGATCTCGACGAACGTCCGCACGCCGCGCGCGTGCATGGCGCGCACCGACTCTTCCCAGCGCACCGGGGAGGCGACCTGCGCGAGGAGGGCGCGCCGGATGTCGTCCGCCGTCTGCACCGGCGCCGCGGAGACATTCGCCACCACGGGGATGGCCGCGTCGCGGATCGGCAGGTCCTCGAGCTCGGCCGCGAGGCGGGCGGCGGCCGGCGCCATGAGGCGGGTATGGAACGGCGCGCTCACGGCCAGCGGGAGGGCGCGCCGGGCGCCGGCCGCCCGGGCCGCGTTCAGCACGGCGCGCACGGCCGCCGCCTCCCCGCCGACGACGATCTGGCCGGGGCCGTTGAAATTGGATGGCTCCACCACGCCGAGATGCGCATGCGCCTCGCACATCGCGCGTACGTGATCGGCCTCGAGCCCGACGACCGCCGCCATCATGGTGTCGAGTCCGTCGCACGCCTCCTGCATGTAGCGGCCGCGCCGCCGCACCAACCGCACGGCGTCTTCGAGCGACAGGGCGCCGGCGCAGACGAGCGCGGTGTATTCGCCGAGGCTGAGCCCCGCGGCGCAGGCGGGGGTGAGCGGGATTGTCGCAAGACAGGCGAGGCTGGCGGTCAGGATCGCCGGCTGCGTGTTCTCGGTTTGCCGCAGCGCCTCCTCCGGTCCCTCCGCGCACAGGCGGAGGAGATCCAGCCCCGCGGCGTCGCTCGCCCGCCGGAATACCTCGCGCGCCTCCGGAAAGCGGTTCGCGAGGTCGCGGCCCATCCCGACGTACTGCGCGCCCTGGCCGGGGAAGACCGCCGCGATCACGGCGCCCCCCCGCCCCACCGTATCGCGCACGCGCCCCAGGTGTACCCGGCGCCGAACGCGACCATGACGCCGACGTCCCCTTCGTGCACCCGTTCGGACGCCACCGCCTCATAAAGGGCGACGGGCACCGACGCGGCCGAGGTGTTGCCGTACCGTTGGACGTTCACGTAGAACTTTTCGAGCGGCACCCGGAGCCGGTGCGCGGCGGACTGGATGATGCGGAGATTCGCCTGGTGCGGGATGACGAAATCCACGTCGGCCGGCCCGAGGCCGGCCCGCACGAGGGCGTCCTGCGCGGCCGCGGGGATGGCTTTGACGGCGAACTTGTACACCTCGGGTCCCGCCATGTGGATGGTGTGCTCATTCCGCTCGACCGTTTCAAAGGACGCCGGCCGGCGGCTGCCGCCCGCCGGCAGATAGAGCTGGCCGCCGCCCGCCCCGTCCCCGCCGAGGGCGAACGACAGGAAGCCGAAGCCGGGCCGCGCCGGCCGGACCACCGCCGCGCCCGCGGCGTCCCCGAACAGCACGCACGTCGACCGGTCCTCCCAGTTGGTGATGCGCGACAGCGTCTCCGCGCCCACGACGAGAACGGTCTCGGCTTGGCCCGACGCGACGGCGCCGTGCGCCACGCTCAGACCGTACATGAAACTGGAGCAGGCGGCGGAAACGTCCAGGCAGCCGACCGTCCGCGTCCCCAGGCGCTGCTGCAGCAGGCAGGCCACGTTCGGAAACACCATGTCGGGCGTCGTCGTGCCGACGACGATGAGGTCGACGGCCGCCGCGTCGATCCCCGCCGCCGACAGCGCCTCGACCGCGGCGCCGTACGCGAGGTCCGACGTGGCGACGCCGGCGTCGGCGATCCGGCGCTCGCGGATGCCGGTGTGCGACTCGATCCAGGCGTCCGTCGTCGACACGGCGGCCGCGAGCTCGGCGTTCGCCAGCACGCGCTCGGGCACGTAACGGCCCAGTCCCACGATCGTGGATCCCGTGTGCACGCGTCTCCTCCCCGGCTGCGACTAGATGGCGGGAAATCCCTGTGCCGGCGCGGGCTCGGCCAGCCGCGCGACGTCCGAGCGGATCGCCTCGACCATTCGCGCGCGGACGGACTCGGCGGCCAGGGCCACGGCGTTGCGAATCGCCCGGGCTTTGGAACTCCCGTGGCTCACGATGCAGACGCCGTCGACGCCGAGGAGCGGCGCGCCGCCGTATTCGGTGTGGTCGAGCCGCAGCGCCAGGGCCCGCAGGCGCGGGCGCGCCAGCGCCACGCCGAGCCGCACGAGCAGCCCGCGGCTGAGTTCCTCGCGCAGCAGGCTGAAGATCCCGTGGGCCAGCCCTTCGCCGAACTTGAGGACGACGTTGCCGACGAAGCCGTCGCAGACGACCACGTCGGCATCGCCGGCAAAAACCCCGCGTCCCTCGACGTTGCCGATAAACCGCAGGCCGGAGCGCCGCAGCAGCTCGGCGGCGCGGATCACGAGTTCGTTGCCCTTCGTGTCCTCCTCGCCGTTGCTGAGCAGTCCGACGCGGGGCGACTCGACGCCGAGGACGCGGGCCGCGTACGCGCTGCCCATCACCGCGAACTGCAGCAGGTGCTTCGGCCGGCAGTCGACGTTCGCCCCGGCATCGAGCATCAGCGCGCGGCCTCGGAGGGTCGGCAGCACCGCGCCGATCGCCGGCCGGTCGATCCCTTCGATCGGCCGGAGCGTCAGGAGCGCCGCGGCCATCATGGCGCCCGTGTTGCCGGCGCTCACCATGGCGTCGGCCTCCCCGCGGCGCACCAGGTCGATGGCGACGCCGATCGAGGAGCGCCGCTTGCGGCGCAGCGCCATGGCCGGGGCCTCCCCCATGCCGATGACTTCGGGTGCCTCGACGATCCGCAGCGCGGCCGCCTGCGCGCGCGACGGGACCTGCCGGACCTCGTCGCGCAGCCGCTCCGTCGGCCCGATGAGAATGACTTCAACCCCGAGCTCGCGGACCGCGTCGGCGGCGCCGGCCACGATCTCTCGCGGCGCGTGGTCGCCGCCCATGGCGTCGAGCGCGACGCGCATCATCCGCGGCGCCGCTTAGGCGCTCGTGTCTTCTTTAGTCTTGATTTGAATCACCTGCCGGCCCCCGTAGTATCCGCAGGTGGGGCATGCGCGATGGGGCACCATGCGCGCGTGGCACTGGGGGCAGTCCACGAGGGTCACGGCGCGCGTCCGGAACACGGCGCGCCGGGACGCCGTGCGGGCCTTGCTGAACCGCCGCTTGGTCAGTCCCATTCGTCACGCTCCTTTTGTGCGCCCGCGCCGCGATGACATCGACCTATGCCGGTCCGGCGCGCCAGCGCCGCAGCGCATCCAACCTCGGATCGAGATCGTGCGGTTCGCAGTCGCACGGGCCGTCGTTGAGGTCCGCGCCGCACCGAGGACAGAGCCCCGGACAATCCTCCCGGCACCGCGGGGCCAGCGGCAGCGCCAGGACGACGTGCTGCCGCACCACCTCGGTGACATCAATCATGTCCCCCGCCTCAACCGGAACCAGAAAATCGCCCGGCACCAGCTCCCGCACGGGCGCGTCGGGCTCGGGCGCCTCGCTCCGCGGTCCGAACTGCTCCGTCACGTCGGCTGCGATCGGCAACGGAAATCGCCGAAGACAGGCTCCGCAGACACAACTCGCGACCGTCCGAACCCGGCCTCGGAGGGAGACCCCGCCGGCCGAACCGGTCAGGACGAGTTCTCCCGTGACGGGTTCGACGAAGGACACGTCTTCCCCGGGCGCCGGGAGCGGCTCCGCGAACGCGAGGACGCGGGCGCCGTCCCGGTCCGCCAGGAGCTCGCTCACGTTCACGCGCACAGTCGCCCCACCTCACAACATGTGCCCGGCGCGACGCGCCGGGCACACGGGAGCACCGCTCCGATTATATGAACGCACGCCCGGCATTGTCAAGGAAACGCCGGCGGGGGAGGAATCGCGTTTCATGCGGGCCGGATATTTTGATTCAGCCGGAAGAAATTCCCCCGGTCGTACTTCATCTTCAGAGCGGCGAGCCGTTCGTGATTGACGCCGTACGCCTCCCGCACGCGCTCGTCGCCTTCGGCGCCGAGGTAGTTGACGTAGACGCCGCCGGTCGAGAACGGCCGGGTCCGCTGCCAGAGGTCGCGCGCCCAGGCGACGTTCCGATCGGTCTCGGCGGCATCCTCCCAGCCGGCCAGGATCAGCAGGCTGTACATGGCGTCGCGGTGTTCGAACGCGGTGGCGGTCTTGTCCACTCTCGCGACGGCGCCGCCCATCGGTTCGAACGCAATAATCGAGTACCGTGACGGCGCCCGTTCAAAGCCGTCCACGACGATATCGATCAGCTCGTCACTGAGAGCGGAGAAGAAGTTGGCTTTCCAGTAGTTCAGGCGGCCGGCGGGGAACATCGGCTCCACCAAACGTTGCAGCTCGAGGTAGGACACAGGACGCAATTCCGAGATGTCGGGCGTGCCGAAGGCGCGCACGTCGTGCAGGGCCCGTTCGCCCCCCTCCTCCGGTCCGGTGTAGACCGCGCGCATGCCGACCCGAGGAGACTCCGGGTCGGGCCGCGCCAGGTTCGCGTACACCGTCACTATGTCGGGCGCCCCGCCCGAGAACTCGCGATAGAAGCGCAGCACGTCGCGGGCGCGCGCGAGCGGATGTCCGGCCAGGGCGGCGGGCAGATACGGACCGACCGGGTGCAGGTCGAACTCGAATGAGGTCACGACTCCGAAGTTCCCGCCTCCGCCGCGCAGGCCCCAGAAGAGGTCGCTCTCCTGCGCCGCGTCGGCGGTGACGACACGGCCCTCGGCGGTCACGAGTTGCGCCGAAACCAGGTTGTCACACGCGAGACCGCATCGTCGCATCAGGTACCCGAGGCCGCCGCCGAGAGTAAACCCCGCGATCCCGGTCGACGGCACGAGGCCGCCCGTCGTCGCGAGCCCATGCGCCTGCGTCGCCGCGTCGAGGTCGCCCCAGACCACGCCGCCCTCGGCCCGCGCGCGGCGGCGTTTGGGATCGACCCCGACGCGCCTCATCCCGCCGAGATCGATCACGAGGCCGTCGTCACAGACGGCGTTGCCGGCGATGTTGTGCCCGCCGCCGCGCACGGCGACGACCAGCCCTTCCGCGGCTGCGAAGTTGACCGCGGCGACCACGTCGGCGACGTCGGCGCAGCGGACGATGACGCGCGGCCGCCGGTCGATCATGCCGTTCCAGACCCGCCGGCCGGTTTCATAATCGGGATCGCCGGGCAGAACGACCGCGCCGCGCACGCCCTGCGCCAACGTCCCAAAGTCCGCGGCCATCCGCGGGCTACTCCGGGCGGCGCGGCCTCGGCAGCCGCGCTTCGACCGCCGGCGGGATGAGGCCCGTCACGGCGCCGCCGAATCCGGTCACCTCCCGGATCAGCGTCGAGCTCAGGTAGGCGTACTCCGGGCTGGTCATCATGAACACCGTCTCGATCTCGGGATGCAGTCGCTTGTTCATGGCGGCCATCTTCAGCTCGAATTCGAAGTCCTCGTTCGCCCGGAGTCCCCGGACGATGACGCCGGCCCCGATCGACGCGGCGAATTCGACGGTCAGCCCCTCGAACGCCCGCACCTCGATGCCGTCCTGCCCGGCCATCGCCGCCCGCAGCATCTCCACGCGGTCCGCGGTCGAAAACATCGCCCGCTTGTCGACGTTCGTCGCCACCGCGACGACGACGCGCCCCCAGACGCGGCGCGCGCGGACGATGATGTCGAGATGGCCGTTGTGCACCGGGTCGAAGCTGCCCGGATAGAGCGCGGTGACGTGCCCCGGCTCCCTCATGCGTCCCCCCCGCCTTCTTTCGTGTAGAACCACAGCCCGGTCTCGCCGTAACGCGCGGCCCGGATCCGCGTCAAACCTGAGACGTCGCCGGGGTCGTCGCGCCAATGCCCTTCGGCCGCCACGAGGCCGTCCGCCGCCAGGATCGGCGACGCCGCCAGCCGCCGCAGCGTCCGCGCCGGCAGGTCTTGGCCGTACGGCGGGTCGAGCACGATCAGGTCGAACACCACCCCCTCGCGCTCGAGGGCGCCCACTTCGGTCTCGACGGCGCCCCGGCGGACCTGGCCGCGGTCCTCCAGGCGCGCCGCCGCGAGATTCCGCCGGATGGCCGCGGCGGCGCGCGCGTCCCGCTCCACGAACACCGCCTGGGCGACGCCCCGGCTCAGCGCTTCCAGGCCGAGCGCGCCGGTGCCGGCGAACAGGTCGAGCACGCGCGCCTCGGGGAGCCGCGGGGCAAGCGAGTTGAACAGGGCCTCTTTGACGCGGTCGGACGTCGGCCGCACGCCGGCCCCGGGCCGGCGGATGTGGGTTCCCTTCGCCGTGCCCGCCGAAATCCGCATCAGCCGACGCGCACGTTGTCGACCGGCGCCGCGCCGAACCGCGCGTGGAGGGCCCGGGCGACGGGCCGGTGCGCCGGTTGCCGCAGCGCGGGGTCGGCGGCGAGCATCGCCGCGGCGTCGGCCCGCGCCCGTTCGAGCCAGTCCCGGTCGCGCACGAGATCGGCGATCCGGAGGTCGCCCAGTCCGTGTTGCCGCAGGGCCTCGCGGCCCGCCTCGCCGAGCAGCTCGCCGACGCCGCGGAGCTCGAGGTCGCGCTGCGCGATGACGAATCCGTCGGCGGTATCGCGCATCGCGTCGAGGCGGACGCTCCCGTCCTCGGTCTTCGGATCCGCGACGAGCACGCAGTGCGACGGGTGCGGCCCGCGGCCCACCCGGCCGCGCAGCTGATGGAGCTGCGACAGCCCGAAGCGATCCGCGTCCTCGATCACCATGACCGTGGCGTTGGGAACGTCGATGCCGACCTCGATCACGGTCGTCGCGACCAGCACATCGATGCCGCCCGCGCGGAGTGATCGCATGATCCGGTCGCGGTCGTCGACCCTCATGCGCCCGTGCAGCACCTCGACGCGGAGCCCGGCCAAGGGGCCGGCGGCGAGGCGCGCGGCCAGGTCGGTCGCCGCCTCGGCCTGCAACGCGTCGGATCCCTCGATGAGGGGACACACCACGTACGCCTGGCGGCCCTCGCGAACCTGCTCGGCGATCCAGGCGTAGATTTGCGGACGGCTCGCCCCCGGCCGGACGTAGGTGCGGATCGGCGTGCGGCCGGGCGGCAGTTCGTCGATCACCGAGACGTCGAGGTCGCCGTACAGCGAGAGCGCGAGCGTCCGGGGGATCGGCGTCGCGGTCATGACGAGCACGTCGGGCCGCTCGCCTTTGCCCCTGAGCGCCGCCCGCTGCGCGACCCCGAAGCGGTGCTGCTCGTCGACGACGATGAGACCGAGCCGCGCGAAGGTCACGTCCTCTTCAATGAGGGCGTGCGTGCCGATAACGAGATCGGCGCCCCCCTCGCGGATCAGGTCGAGCGCTTCGCGGCGTGCCGCGCGCGACAGTCCGCCGATCAGGAGGACCGGGGTGACGCCGATCGGCTCGAGCAGCGTCCGCAGCGTGAGGTAATGCTGCCCGGCGAGGATCTCGGTGGGCGCCATCAAAGCACCCTGCGCCCCGCCCCCGATGCAGCGCAGCAGCGCCTCCGCGGCGACCACGGTCTTGCCGGAGCCCACGTCGCCCTGCAGCAGCCGGTTCATGGGGTGCGGCGCCCGCATGTCGCCGCCGATCTCGTCCAATACCCGCCGCTGGGCCCGGGTCAGCCGGTACGGCAGGCGCGCGGCGAACCGGTCCACCAACGGGGCCGCGTCGCCGTACCGGATCCCCTTCGGTTCGCGCTCCCGCGCCTGTTTATGCTGCAGCAGCAGCGTCTGAAACAGCAGCAGTTCCTCGTACACCAGCCGCCGCCGCGCGCGCTCCTGATCGTCGAGTGTGTCGGGAAAGTGAAGATCGCGGAGCGCCCGCGGAAGCGACGGAAACTCGTAGCGCCGGAGCAGCGCCTCGGGCAGCCATTCCCGGACGGAGGGCACGTACTCGTCGAGCGCCCGCATGACGGTGGCGCGGAGCACGCGCTGGCTGAGTCCCTCCGTGGCCGCGTACACCGGCACGATCCGCCCGGCGTGCAGCGTATCCTCGCCCGGATCGAGCACCTCGAACTCCGGGGCGATCATCTGGATTTCGCCGGCCTGCCGCTGCACGCGGCCGTGCAGAATCACGCGCGCCCCGGCCGGCAGCTGCCGGGCGATGTAGCCCTGGTTGTACCAGACCGCGTGCAGCACCCCGGACCCGTCGGTGATCGCGGCTTTGACGATGACGAAATTCCGCCGCCGGCGCGCCCGGAACGCCCGGATGCGGCCGACGACCCCCTCGACGGTGTCCACCGTGCCGTGGGTGAGGTCGTAGATCTGGTGCAGGGTGCGCCGGTCCTCGACCCGCCTGGGAGGCCGGTACAGGAGATCCGCGACGGTGCGCAGACCGAGGCGGTCCTCGAGGCGCTTCGCCCGGTCCGGCCCTACGCCGCGGAGATACCGGAGCGGCGTGTCGAGAGGATCGCCTTCGCGCGCGGGCCCGCCGCCGGGGACCGCGGAGCCGGAGGTGGGTCCTTCGGGGGCGCGCAGCGGCGGGGCGCCGGCCGCACGGGTCGGTGCCCTACGTGCGCTCGGCATGCCGCCCGTCCTCCTGCGTCGAGGTGGGTCGTGTGTCGGGAGGTGCCTCGCCGACCGGCGTATTCGGGCCTCTCTCTTCTACGCGCGTGACGTTGCCCCTGCCGCCGGCGATGTGCTAGACTGAGCGGCGGTGTTCCCAAGGAGGTAAGTCCAATGGCACGGCGCTGCGCCGTGTGCGGCAAAGAGCCGCGCACCGGCAACCTGGTCAGCCACTCGCATCACAAGACGAAGCGGCGGTTCAACCCGAACCTGCAGCGCGTGCGGGCCCTCATCGACGGCTCGCCGCGGCGCGTCATGGTCTGCACGGCATGTCTGAAGGCCGGCAAGGTGACCCGGGTCGCCTGACCGCCCGCGCTAGACGGCCGCCTCGCCACGCCGGAGGGCCGTGATCAGCGCGCGCATCTCGTCTCCGTTCAGCACGTAGCGGTCTCCGCAGAACCGGCACGTCACCTCCGCCTGCCCTTCCTGGGCCAGCAGCGACTCGAGTTCGTCCACCCCGAGCACGCTCAGCATCTCCTCGACCCGCTGCCGGTTGCACTGGCACGTGAACGTGACCGGCCCGGTGGCGAGCCCGTCCGACGTCAGGCCGTCCAGCGCCGCCGTCATGAGTTGCTCGGGCGTCTGCCCGGCGGCGACGAGGTCCGTGATCGGGGGCAGCGACCGCAGGCGGCTCTCGACCTGCGCGACGACGTCCGGGTCTGCGCCGGGCAACGCCTGGACGCACAGACCGCCGGCCGCGAGCACACGCAGGTCGCGGCCGACCAGCACGCCGAGCGCGACCGCCGATGGGACCTGCTCCGAGCGGGCGAAGTAGGCGGCGAGGTCTTCCGCGATCTCCCCGGAGACCAGCGGCGCCGACCCGTAGTAGGGCGTGCGCATCCCGAGGTCGCGGGTGACGTGCAGCGTTCCCTTGCGGCCGACGAGCCCGCCGACGTCGAGTTTGCGCGCCGGCGTGGCGGGGAGATCGGCCTGCGGATTCATGACATAGCCCCGCACGCGGCCGGCCGCGTCGGCCTGCGTGATGATGCCGCCCGCCGGACCGTCGCCGAGCACCCGCAGGGTCACCAATTGCCCGTCTTTGAGGCCCGCCGAGAGGAGCGCGGCCGCGGTGAGGCTGCGGCCGAGCGCCGCCGTGGCCGTGGCGGACGTGGCGTGTCTGATCCGGGCGTCTTCCACAGTCTCCGTCGTGACCGTTGCCAGGGCGCGGACGCGCTCGCCCGCCACCGTGGCGCGGACCATGTAGTCCCGCATTGCGCTGTGTCCTCCTGCGTCTTGCGTTTCGACTATCCGCCCAGCGGATGCATTGGATTGGCCGGTCCGTGTCCCCCCCCGAGGGGCAGCGCCCGCTCGATCGCGGCGGTGATGAACGTTTTCGCCGTCCGGACCGCCGTGCGCGGCGGCTCGCCCCGCGCGAGCTCCGCGGTGATGGCCGCGGAGAACACGCATCCCGTGCCGTGCGTATGCCGGGTCGCGATGCGCGCCGCCTCGAGCCGCTCGAACCGCTCGCCGTCGTACAGCGTATCGACCGCGGGGCCCTCGAGGTGGCCGCCCTTGATGACGACGTAGCGCGGCCCGAGGCCGGCGATGCGGCGGGCCGCTTCGTCCACGTCGGCCGGCGTGCGGATCGGCGCGCCGCACAGCGCCTCCGCTTCCGGCAGATTCGGCGTCACCACCAGCGCGAGCGGCAGCACCCGGCGCCGGAGCGCGTCGACGGCGTCCGGCCGCAGCAGCGCCGCACCGCTCTTCGCGATCATCACCGGGTCCACCACCAGGTTCTCGAGCCGGTGGTGCCGGATGCGGCCCGCCACCGCTTCGATGATCGGCGCGCTGCTCAGCATGCCGGTCTTCGCCGCGTCGACCCCGATGTCGGAGACGACCGCGTCGATCTGCCGGGCGACCATCTCGGGCGGGATCTCGACGATGCCGGTCACCTCCCTCGTGTTCTGGGCGGTGATCGCGGTGATCGCCGTCATGCCGTACACTCCCAATACGGAAAACGTCTTCAGGTCGGCTTGAATGCCGGCCCCGCCGCCGGAATCCGAGCCTGCGATCGAGAGCGCCCGCGCAATCGCCATCGTCGTCCCTTCCCTATTGAGTCTTCCTCACGGAGCGAGATGATTCCAGCCGGCGGGCCGCAGCGGCCGGCATTCGCCGTCCGCGGCGGCCACCCAGCGGCCCTCGGCTTCGGAGAGCACGTCGCCGATGCGGGTGACCTCCACGCCGGCCGTCGCCGTCAGCTCGCCGACGCGGCCGCCAAAGCCTTCCGGGGCGGTGATGAGCAATTCGTAATCTTCGCCGCCGCCGAGGGTCCAAACCTCGGCCGCCACCCCGGCGGCGCGCACCGCCTCGGCGAAGCCCGCGGGCACCGGGAGCCGGGCCGCGTCCAGCCACACCCCGACCCGCGACGCCTCGGCGAGATGGAGGAGGTCGCTCGCCGTGCCGTCGCTGGTGTCGATCATGGCCGTCACGAGTCCCGCACGGGCGAGGCCGCCGAGCACGCGGCCGGCCGCCACACGCGGGGACGGACGCCGGTACGCGGCGGCCAGGCTCTCGCGGGCCGGGACGTCGGCGTCGGGGTGTTCGAGCACAAAGCGTCCCGCCGCCGCCTTGCCGGTGTGGCCGGTGATCCAAATCCCGTCGCCCGGCCGTGCGCCGCGGCGAAGCACCGCCTGCTCGACGTCGCCCAGCAGCGTCACGTCCACGGCGAGCGGCCCGGACGTGGCGGAGACGTTGCCGCCGACGACGGCGACGCCGTGCAGGCGGGCGAGCTCCGCCAGTCCTGTGTAGAGGCCGTCGAGCGCGGCGGTGGCGGCCGGCCGCGGGATCAGGAGGGATACGAGCGCGTAGCGCGGCTCCCCGCCCATGGCCGCGATGTCACTCAGGTTCACGGCGAGCGCCCGCCAGCCGACGTCGGCCGGCGAGCACAGGTTGCGGGTGAAGTGCACGCCCTCCACCTGCACGTCGCAGGTGGCCAGCATCGCGGCACCGGCCCGCAGGACGGCCGCGTCGTCGCCGATGCCGACGATCACGCCCCGGCCGGCGCCGGGGACGATGGCCCGCAGCCGCTCGATCAGTTCGAACTCGCCGAGCGGCGCTCCGGCCGGCTCCCAGTCAGTTCCGCCCGCCACGCGCCCGATCGACCTCCTCCCGGAGACGCCGGGTCGCCTCGGCCATGTCGCCGGCCATCGTCACCGCGGTGATCACCGCCACGCCGGCGGCCCCGGCGCGGATGACCGCGCCGGCATTCTCCACTGTAATGCCTCCGATGCCGACCACCGGCAGGTCGCAGGCGCCGGCGACGGCGCGGATGCGGGCGAGGCCCACGGCGTCCCCGGCATCCGCCTTCGTTCCGGTGGCGTACACGGCGCCCACGCCCACGTAGTCGGCGCCGGCGCGGGAGGCGGCGCGCGCCTCCTCCACGGTCGCCGCCGACACGCCGAGGAGGGGTGCCGGTCCAAGCAGCGCCCGCACGGCGCGCGCGGGAAGGTCGTCCTGGCCGACGTGGACGCCGTCCGCCGCCGAGGCCATCGCCACATCGACCCGGTCGTTGACCAGGAACGTAACCCCGCCGGCACGGCAGCGGGCGGCGATGGCCGCCGCCGTCTCGGCGATCAGCCGCGCCGGTTCCTCTTTCATCCGAAGCTGAATCGCGGTGGCGCCCCCGCGGATCGCGGCCTCCGCGATTTCCTGATGGGTCCGGCCGCGGGCGTGCGCGGGTCCGGCGGTGATCACATACACGCGCCAGTCTCCACGCGTCATCACGGCCGGCCGTCCCGGCCGGGTGCCGCCTCGACGCGCCAGGCCGCCTGGGCGGCCACGGTCTCCGGCTCGAGGGCCGCGAGCGCGTCCAGGAGCGCCACGCGAAAGGATCCCGGCCCGGCCGCCCGCTCCGCGGCCTGCTCGGCGGCGATCTCAAAGCAGGCCAGGCCTGCCGTCGCCGCGGCGAGCGGATCCCGCTCGACGGCGACGAACGCGCCGACGCACGCCGTGGCCATGCAGCCGCTGCCCGTGATCCGCCCGAGCCAGGGATGGCCGCGCGCCAGATGCACCAGACGGGTGCCGTCGGTGACCACGTCGGCCGCGCCCGTCGCGGCGATCGCGGCACCCAGCCGGACCGACAGGGCCGATGCGAGCGCGGCGACCGGGCCGCCCGTCCCCGCCGGATCGG